>JBNKHS010000073.1:0-13374 GCA_050290485.1 Promineifilaceae bacterium (SeqCode)
CTTCTATTTCTGCTGTTGAGCAAGAACCTTTGATTGAGGAGCATACAGAGCAAGATGCTGTTGGCCCAACACCAACTCCAAACATATTACCTAGTCCAACGATTGACCAATCAATTTTAATCATCACACCTATACCATTGCCTACAACAGTTCCAAACCAACCCGAATTACTAAGAGAATTAAGCGAAGATCGAGGAATTAGATCTGTTGATTTTGTAATAGATACAACTATTTTGGAAGCAGGAAGAACACCATTTCAATTTCTGGGTGGTGAAAATTGGTATAAATATAGTTCACCAGATGGGAGCTTTTCACTTTTGATACCCGGAGGTGCGAATCCTGATGAAACCAGTGTCGTTTTGGACAAGTATGGGGTTGAACTAGAAGGACAGATGGTAAATGCTAATTCTACAGTGCAATTAGAGCAACATGGTCTCACTTATTTCGATCTGCCTACTTTAGCTTCTGGCGAGTTGAAAGTCACTGATTTTTTGGATGATTTTGCTGAGCTTAAATTTTTCGATGATGGGATTGCTGAAAAATTTGATTTAAAGATGGTTGAACAAACGGAAATTCAGTTAGATGGATTTCCTGGTTTGGATATTAGAGTGAAAGCAATTGATAAAGAACATTCTGAGTTTGAAATGGAACTACACATTCGTATTTATATTGTCGAAAATACAGTTTATCAATTAACTTCTGTGGGATCTTGGGGTTTAATTGAGGATGATTCTCAATTTATGAATTCATTTACCCTAAACAGAAGTTTAAATTAAGGAATGAAATAATCAACTTTGGATTATATCCACCAATTCCTCCACATGACGACAGTAGAATTCATCATAAGGAAATGAGGTGCTGGTTTTAGCGCCTTTTTCGTTGATAGAGCTGATGCGTAAATGCCAATGGCAGACATTGCAATTGTCTCGTTTGGAGGAGTTGGACATGCTGGTTACCCCATGGCGATCATTTAAAAACGGCCGTATACAATAACAATATCTTCACACTGGAGAATATAATGATTGAAATTAAGGCAGCAACAACAGAGACAGATTTTGAAAATGCAGGCGAGTTTTATCGTGCTTTTGGTAATTGGCTTGAACAAACTTACCCTGAGATTATGTTTTTTATGGAACCGATGATTAAGGAACTGGACATTGAAAGTAAATCTTTGCAATCTGTTTATGCGTCACCTACCTGGAAGTTGCTGATCGCTACATTGAATGGCCAGCCAGCGGGAACTGTAGGATTGTCTGATTTAGGGAATCAGGTGTGTGAAATGCGGCGCATGTTTGTTGATCCGAACTTTCGTGGGCATGATATTGGCCGTCAATTAGCGCAAGCCATTATTGCCGAGGCACGGGAAATGGGTTACGAGCGTATGAAATTGAGCACAGGCCCGCGCCATTACGCGGCATTGGGGCTTTATGAATCGCTTGGGTTTAAGGATGTATCGCCTAAAACAGATGGGGCTGAAATTCCAGAAAACATTCCTGCAGATTTGGCGCGAGGGGTTGTCACGATGGAGTTGGACTTATAGGCCTTGAAGCTCATTTGATAACCATTGGTCCATTCTTTCTGTTAACTGATCCACATGGCGACATTGAAATTCATCATAAGGAAATGAGGTGCTGGTTTCAGCACCTTTTTCGTTGATATAGCTGATGCGCAGATGCCAGTGGCCGATGTTGCGATTGTCTCGTTTGAGAAAACTTGAGGTGCTAATTACGGCCGTTTTATGCCAAAACATCTCACGCTTACTCAAAAACGGCCGTGTTGGTAACCGTATCGCCAATCCTTCATTTGTAAGTAACATCCCATAATGGCAAATGCCTCGTGCCTGTGCCGCCTGTTCTTGTCGTTGTCCGATAAGCAAAACAATGCGGGCAATTGACTCATACAGTAAATAAGCAATACCAATATACCAACCGCAGATAAGGGCAATTAAAAGTAATGAAGATGGCCAATTGTCACGGATAATTGTGAGGTTTGGCCAAATGGGTTGGGTGATTGCTTCATAAATCATCAGGAAGACAATGCTTAGCAAGACGACACTCCAAAAGATGCGTGACCACAATTGATACATTACATTGCTTGCAATCAACTGCTCGTCGTGTAAGAAGATTCCATCTATGAATTGTTGGCGAGTGGATGCTGGTAAAGGTTCCATCTGCAAATTATGCCATCCCCTGCTAACATTGACGAAGTGAATCAGGAGACCGATAATAACGGCCGTCTTCAAATAATAATAGGACGCAGATCATACGGATGAACCTGATTTACCTGATCTTTTTTATCTTGAAATCAGGTTCATCAGGAATATCTGCGAGCGACCGCAGGAAGCAATCAGCGTTCTATTTTAAATACATGTTCCCAAACGGAGAGAATAACATGAGCGAAGTAATTGGATTTGTTGGTTTAGGTATTATGGGGCGTGGGATGGTGCGCAACTTGCTAAAGGCGGGTTTTGAAGTGCGTATATGGAATCGTACTGTCAGCCGTATGGATCCACTCGTTGAGGCTGGCGCATACCCAGCGACAAGTCCTGCCGATGTTGCCGCGCACAGCAGCATCATCTTTATCTGTGTCAGCGATACACATGATGTGGAAGAAGTTATCTTGCGTGAAAATGGGATCATCTTCGGAGCAGAAGCAGGTGACTTGGTAGTCGATTGCAGTACCATCAGCCCTCAAGTGACACAGCGTATTTCTGATATTTTGGCGCAAAAAGAGGTCAAAATGCTCGATGCTCCCATTAGTGGTGGCAGCGAAGGCGCCGCCAACGGCACCTTAAGCATTATGGTTGGTGGCGATGCCGATCAATTTGAACGCGCTTTACCGGCATTTCAGGCTATGGGCAAGACGATTACCCATGTTGGGGGCACAGGTGCGGGGCAAACTGTCAAGTTAGTCAATCAAATATTGGTTGTGATCAATATGTTGGCGGTTAGTGAAGCACTGCTCTTTGCCGAAGCGGGTAATCTCGATTTGCAAAAGACGCTGGAAGCGGTTTCTGGGGGCGCGGCAGGTAGCTGGATGCTGTCTAATCGGGGACCGCAAGTCGTGGAACGAGATTGGCGACCTGGGTTTACGATTGATTTGCAGCAAAAAGATTTGCGTCTTGTGCTGGATGCAGCGAATGCGATGGGTGTGCCAATGGTAGGCACAAGTTTGGTTTTCAATTTGTACCGTGCATTGCAACAACAAGGTTTAGGTGCTGAAGGGAATCATGCATTGGCAAAAGCTTTAGAGAATTTAGCTGGTTTTCAAATAGCAGCTGATTAGGTATTCGCTATCTATCGAGTAGAAGCTTAATATTTATACACAAGGAAAAGGAGCATGTTTGATTTAAGTGGACAGGTTGCCCTTGTTACTGGCGGCTCGAAGGGGTTGGGCTTGGAGATGGCAACGGCGCTTGCGGAAGCAGGGGCGGATGTTGTTTTGGGGGCGCGGACAAAAGCAGAAGTAGAAACGGCCGCTTCTGAGCTTGCCGCCAAAACAGGACGAAAAGTTGCTGGTTGGGTGATCGATGTGACGCGAAAACGGTCTGTGGAGCAGTTTGTACACCAGACGATGCAGATGTTTGGGCGCATTGATATATTGGTGAATAATGCGGGTGTTAACATTCGCGAACCTATTACGGAAATAAGTGATGAGCATT
Organism: Promineifilaceae bacterium (SeqCode); assembly: GCA_050290485.1. Lineage (GTDB taxonomy): Bacteria > Chloroflexota > Anaerolineae > Promineifilales > Promineifilaceae > JBNKHS01. The sequence continues at coordinate 3,662 of JBNKHS010000073.1, forward strand.
GGCGACAAGTGCAGGGTGTGAATGTAGATGGTGTTTTTTATATGTGCCGTGCGGTTGTGCCTCATATGCAAGCGGCGGGATATGGCCGTATCATTAATGTTGGCTCGGCGTTGAGTCATGTCGGGTTGGCAGAGCGGGTTAGCTACTGCACCTCCAAAGGGGCGGTTTTGCAACTAACGCGCACTTTGGCGCTTGAGTTGGCACAAACAGGCATTACGGTGAACTCAATTAGTCCCGGTCCGTTCAAAACAGAAATGAACACCCCGTTGATTGGCACAGAAGCGGGTGATGCTTTAATCAAGCAAGTTGTCCCCATGAATCGTTGGGGTGAACTTCATGAAATTCGCCCGGCAATTCTCTTTTTGGCTAGCCCTGCGGCTGGGTTTGTGACGGGAACGGCCGTTAATGTCGATGGTGGCTGGACCGCCGCGTAGCAGTGTTCAGAAGCCTGTAATCAGTTTTCAGTTACTTTCACTGAAAACTGATTACTGAAAACTGGCTCCGAATTACGGCGTTGCTGTTGGAGAAACGGCCGTTGCCGTTGGCTCAACTGTTGGTGTTGGTTCAATGACGGCCGTCGGCTGTGGTGTGGCTTCAATGGTTGCCACAGGCGCATTATCTACATCCGAATTCATCAGAAACGCAAAAGGAAGACTCCCCTCTCCCCCAGAGATGACAAGTGTGTTGGGCACGAGCCCTTGTGATCGTTGCGCTAATTCATAATCGGTCAATGCTGGATATTGCGACAGTTGTTCGCCGCTTGCTCTAAGATTTTCAGCGGCGGCGTTCCCTGCTACGACGGTTGCTGTTGCTGCTGCCTGTGCTTGGTCAACCAACGTCATGTTTTCAATGCTTTGCGCCGTCGCATATGCTTCTGCCTGCACTTTGCGTTGTTGCGAAGCAAAGTTGTCATTAATCACCGCTTGCACATTTTTGTCGGAATAAATAAGCCCCTCTGATCCCCCCAGAGATGTAATTGTAATGCCCAATGGTTCAAACTGTGCTTTGGTCCGTGCGTATACGTTTTCAAAGATTTCTCGTTTATCGGCACGCCCTTCTTCTAAGGTACGTGAGCCAAATTCGTTAAACAGTTCCGCTTGTACAAAGCCACGAATATTTTCATCGATGACCTCTGGCAAGCTTTTTCCGCTAAAGTAGTAGAGGAATTTGGCCGCGTTTTGCTCTTCGACAAGGGCACTACAGGTCGCACCAACAGCAAAATCAATTGATTCTCTTGATTCGACGCGAAAGGCTTGGTTTGATATCGATGTGCCTGTGTCATTGGCAGATGTCCATTCGCGGGTGACTGGCGTACGATCAACAATGATCACGGCGACAGAAGGAATGAACTCAATTTGCCAAGGCATACGCCCAATGCGATGTTCACGCATCGAAATTTCTACTTGTTTGGAAGCGACTTGTTTTCCTTCTAAAAATTCAATTGATTGAAATTGCAGTTGCGTCGTTGCGTCCCCAACTAACGGGACGACAAACGCGGTTTCATTTGGTTTGATTTCGATGATTTGTGTTGCACCGTACGGTTTGCAAGCGGTCAACAAAATTACCGAGAATCCACCTATAAAGAGTAAATATTTGCTTGTTTTTAAGGTTTGTCTCTCCTGTACTTTTTTCCATAGCACGGGGAGCCAAATTAAAGCAAGAATGATGAGAGAAACGGCCGTAACAATAATCGTCACGACATCGTAGCGAACAAAAAATTGAGAGCCAGCAGCCACAGAATTGCTGTTTAGTAGCTGAGATGGGGCAGCTTGCGCTTGCGCAACTGCACGTAAATTATCACTATAAATCCAATGAAAAAGGCCATAGCCAATTACAATTAGAATCGTTAACGAAGCACGAATAAACATCGTAAAACCTCCCGTTTTGTATACAAAAAACGCGAAACAAAGCCGCATTGCAGTCAATTGCATTGCAACTTAAGTCAACCTGTTCAAAGATACATTTGGCCAATACAAGCAAACCAAAAAGAACCTGTTGAAGAAGGTTGAGAATTTAATATTTAACTAAAAACAAGGAAAAAGGTTTTACGCGATAGGGGGAGACGTATTTTTAAGCATGTCCAAATCCAGCCTTTCCACCGGGGCGTTTTCTACTCAGTGAGACATCGGTCGTAGCCCCTGCGCCGACCCATGCAGTTCATGAAATTTGTTGATTTTTAGGCTCTTTTACGAGATGTTCGAATCAACCGAAATTATCTTACTCCTAGAGAAATTTCTTGTCAATATGAATTCGCTGGTTGCAGACCTTGATCAAAGTACAAAAATCTTAACGCAAAGAACGCGAAGGATGGAAGATGCAAAGCTTTTTCCTTTGGCTTTTTTTGTCTCTTTGCCACTTTGCGTTGAAAATCGATTTTGTAAAAGTGTGCACGGGTTTGGCTACAACCCCATTATTGCTTGATGTTTTCTTGATAATAAGCAATCTCTGCCTTGGCTTCACGTCGAATAAGCGCGTGGATGCCGCCCAGCAGCGCGTACAAGATAGCAAGGATAATGAGCAAGAATTTGATTGCGGCACACCAATAAGCAACTGTGGCCCACAGGTCGTTGTTTGAACCGAGTAAGAGTTGAATTAAGGAGACATTTTCGATGTAGTCAAATACGGCTGCCACCCAGACGCCCCAAGCCAGCCCTGTGCCCAAGTTGTTCATCCAACCCACAAAGCGCCCGGAAGCGACAACAACAGCTAGTGAGATGGCTAATGCATAAATAATGGGATATAAAAAGTCGAGCCCCATGCTCAAACCAGCATGAATTTTTGCTTGTGTATCCCATGAATCGATCATCGCCTGTGCATTTACGGCCGTTCCTGCAAATTCAAAAGAGATGATGCCCGATGGAGCGGCTGCAGTTGTCAATGGCGCACCGACTCGCGTCATGATCATCGACATCAACAAGGCTAAGGCGATAAAAACCCACATCCAGCGTTTCCGTATTTTGGGTTCCATTTTGGCAAAAGGTGGTGTAAGGTTCATAAACTACTCCTGTGTAAATAAACGTATTGTAGGGGCGAACCGATGTGTTCGCCTAGGGCAGACATACAGGTCTGTCCCTATCCAATGAATTTTCATTTATGGTGGCTATGGCGTGTCGATGAAGTCTCCTTGTATGAAAAGTAAGAGATTCTATAATGGGTGCGTCGTAAATATAAACCTGATCTCAAAAAAGGGAAAGTCAATTTATGCCACAAACCGATTCTTCCAGCAAAGTTGGTTATTTGTCGAGTATTCAAGTGTTTCGTGATTTAACACCAGAAGATTTGGCAATGATGGACAAACAAACCACAATGTCCACTTGTCAATCGGGTAAGATTTTTTATATGCCTGAAGATAGTGGGGAAGTGTTGTTCCTGTTGAAAAAAGGACGTGTGCAGTTGTACCGCATTGCCCCCAATGGGAAAAAACTGGTTGTGGCGACATTAGGCCCTGGGGCAATATTTGGTGAAATGTCTTTGGTAGGCCAAGGCATGCACAATACCTTTGCGGAATCCATTGACGAATGTTTGTTGTGTGTGATGAGCCGTTCTGATGTGGAACGGCTGGTCCGCGAGAAGCCAGAAGTTGCCTTTCGTTTTGTTGAGGCGATGGGAAATCGTTTGACCCAATTGGAGGCGCGTTTAGAGGATATTGCTTTCAAAAGTATTCCTGCGCGTCTTGCTAACTTATTGCTCGATTTGGATAAAGAACAGGGAAACAAAGATATTGTCAAAGGGTTTACGCATCAAGATTTAAGCGAGATGTTGGGCACGTACCGCGAAACGATTACACAGACTTTGAATGATTTCAAAGCCGATGGCTTAGTCGATATTGGCCGTAAAAAAGTGTATTTAGTGAATAGAGCCGCCTTGCAAGAGATGGCGGAACTATAGCCATGAGTGCCCATTCACAGAATAAATGCTTCGCTTGCGAATTGGTGAATGGGCTTAAAGTAGCCGTTCGGTTCAAAACTGCTAAGTTAATTCCCAACGGCTACTAAGCGACTCACAATTTATGCTTTGGCATAGCGCAAAGATAGGTTTGTTTTAATGACATTTGCCAGGATGTCGGGGCGCATGAGCAGGGTTGGTGGCGCGATCATGTGTTGCACCCGGAAAAAGGCATCGGTAATTTTGATGTTATGCGGCATTGCTTTGAGCACCATTTTGAAGTAACGACCAATCAATTTGGAGGCAGGGTCTAATTCCTGTTTGCCTTCTGTGTTCGGCCAGCGCATATCTTCATTGGTTGCGGTTTGCCAGGGGATGGCCAGTTCTTTTTTGAGTTGTTTCTGGAATTTTGCGGCCAATCCAGCCAGTTCGTTGTCATTAGCTTGTTGTGTTTGCTCGCTGAGGCATTGGTCCAGGAGTTGGCTGGCAACTGCGGCTAGGGTCATGCCTTGACCGTATACTGGATTGAGGGCGTAGACGGCATCGCCTACAGCGACGAAGCCTTCCAGGTAGCGATCAAGTTTGTCGTAACGGCGCAGCCGATTTTCTGCATTGCGATACCCCCAGATGGGTGAAACGGCCGTTGCTTCTTTGATGGCGTCGTACACAGCTGGGGAGACGAGGGATTGGGCAAATTCCAAAAATCCAGCTTCATCGGTGGGTGGGTGATCGCCATTCATGCCGATGAGGGAAAGATGCCACAGATTACCTTCCATGGGGAGGATGATTGCACCGCGTGTAACTTCTGGCGGGTTGGGCATGATGTACAATGTTTTCCACTCTTCGGTGAATGTTGGCGGAATTTCGTAGATGCGGGTGGCGTAACCAGGAAAGGCGTTAACACTTTGTTCTGCTGGTGGTGTGTATCCCAGTTGGGTAAACCATTGGGGTGCTTTTGAGGATCGCCCGCTGGCATCGACAACAAGTTCGGCAGGGATATCTTGAATACGGCCGGTTACGCGATTACGAATTTGGATACCAATAACGCGCTGATCGCCATCATCGGTGCAAAGCGATTCAACTTCGCTGTTTGCTTTGAAGGTAATGTTCGGATTTTCAGCCACACGTTGGTAAATAGTGTAATCGAGCAGACGGCGGCTGGCAGCAATGGCTTCCATGGGTGTGTCGTAATGCGGGAGCCAACCATCGGGAAAGCGCATTTTAAGGTCGTTGCCAAAGTTCAAGCGGTTGGCGCCACCGGCGAGTAAATTTTGCCGGAAGCCAGGAAAATGTTCTTCCAAAATTCGTTCGCCCCGCAGCAGCAGGATGTGTGGGTGGCGGGCTTGCGGAACACCTTTGGAAAATTCGGCACCGTTTGCTAGCTCGCTGCGTTCGATGATGGTCACTTGGGCAAAATGTTTAGATAGGACATGGGCAGCTGTTAAACCAGCCACGCTGCCACCAATGACGACGGCACGCGCAAAGGGTGCTTCTGTGTTATTTGGGGTGAATGGGGATGGGAATTCGCTAGACATACAAATAACTCCTTGTTGTTATAAATGTGGTGCAATAGGTTGCACAGGTTTATTATCCAGTTAAACATCCCTTAATCGTCCCACTTCTCGATTTAAGCGTAGATCAATCTGGGATAGGTTTAGTCCAGCTTTTGCCTTTTTTAGTCCAGAATTTGGGGAGATAGCTGTTAGCGAGGGATGGGAAACAGAGAATATTCAACGCCAAAAACCGTTTTCGATTACCCGTGAACCATTTGAAAACGGCCGTTCCAAGAAAAACGCATCCAAGAGTATACAAACAAAAATGCGCCTCTACCCAATTACACTATAACTATTGAGCAAACGCGCTAGCATTTTGTAATGACCAAATCAATTTACGGAATTATTATCACTATCCCATGGCCAAGAGATCCGCTACACGAATTGCCCATATCGGCTACAAATCTTTACTAACCAACGATCCTTCATAAGCGGCCAGATGAACATTGTGACCATGTTGGTCATTGCTTTCAAAATAATAAAAATAAACGTCATCCTGATACAAAACGCGGTGGCCCAACCAGCGACAACGAACAACTTTTTCATACGCTTCCACTTCACTAGATCACTTCTCATCCTTTATTCGATTTGATCTAATCCACCTCTGCCAATTATTGATTTGCAAGTTAAACGTGCTCCCTTCTAGAGCCATGCGGATTGAATTTAAGCGTAAATCAATATATGTGTATCCCCAGAAAGTGATGATTGTTCAACAAGCAAAATTTAATAACCAATGTATTACATAAAGCAAACGTAATTGCCACTGCTCGCATTTTATCGAACGACTTGATCCAGCTTACTTATTTATGGTATGTTCCTGTGAAAAAATCCAAATTAGTTGATTAACGGCCGTTTTATTGGGAGCTGAAAGTAGAATCATGAAAATCGAATCTCATCAATTAACGCCCATTCGGGAGCTTTATAACAGTGGATCCTATCTGCAGGCCTATCAGGTTGCTGAAAAACGAGGTCCATTAAATGAATGGGAAGGAAGCGAAGCACGCATATTAGCAGGAAGATTAGTTGCCCATTTAGGAGCACCTCGTTTAGCTCATTACCATTACTTAAAAGCGTATCGGGAAACGCCAGCTGAGCCAGAAGTACGCTATTACTACGCCCTATACCAGCTGCATCGACGTGGACCATACGCCACTTGGCAAACATTGAAGCAATTTGATGATTTAGATAGCGAGCCCGACGACATCCTCGCCTCCAGATACGCTTTAGTTGCGGAAACAGCGGCAATCCTGCGTGATTTTACAACAGCGGAAACATGGATAATGCGTGCAAAAGAGATCACACCAAACTCTCCTTGGGTATATCAAACCTATGCTCAAGTTAGGCATTATGCAGATAAGCATCAAGAATCGCTCGACTTACTGCAGCACGCCCTGACTTTACATCCCTGGTATCGCCCAGCAGTGCAAGCCACGGCACACACCCTCACCCTGTTGGGACGAGATGATGAAGCAATCGAATTTTTAAAACAAGCCGATCAACATATCGAATGTAGCGGCGTCGTTGCCCAATTAATAGGACTACAAATCGAACAAGAACAATACGAGGATGCACACCTTCATTTGGAACGTGTTTTGCAACTCATGCCCTTGATGGAAAAACAGATGGGGCAATGGATAGCTGGCGTACAATCCACTTTAGCATACTTTCAAAATGACATTGACGCGGCCATCATGTATGCTCAAAAAACGGGGGATTCGTTTCATGAAAAAATTGCCCACCATTTAATGGAAACGAAAGACAAACCAACAGAACGCAAGGTATTACCTGTTGGTTTTGTACGCCAACATCATATGACTTGTGCTCCAGCAACACTTTCCGCAATCAGTGGATATTGGTCAATGCCTGCTGAGCATCTACAAGTTGCAGAGGAAATATGCTACAACGGAACATCTGCTTACAACGAACGACGTTGGGCAGAAGAAAATGGTTGGTATGCACGGGAATTCACGATCACAGCCGCCAACACAAAAACATTAATTGATCATGGCATTCCCTTCACATTCGCAACTGTCGATCTAGGTAATGCCCATTTACAAGCAGTTTTAGGCTACGATGAGCGTCGGCAAACATTATTGGTTCGCGATCCTTATAGTCGCCACTCTCGCGAAGGCTTGACCACCGCGCTTTTAGAAAGATACGCGGCAACTGGGCCTCGGGGAATGGCCTTGGTCCCTACCCCACAAAAAGAGGTGCTCGCCCAAATCGATTTATTGGAAAGTGATATTTGGGATCTTCTTCATCAGTTTGATGGCGCACTTGAAACCCATAAACTGAAACAAGCGACAGCGATACTTGAAGAAATGAAGCATAAGGACACAACAGGACGCCTCACTTTAGACGCAACCTATCGCCTAGCTATTTATAACAGTAATCCAGTGGCCATGTTAGCTGCTGTGGAAGATCTGTTGGCGCTTTACCCCGAAGATGAACGTTTGCAATTCAGTCGTTTAAAACATTTAAAGGATTTAACGCGACACAGCGACCTGCTTTCAGCTTATGCACAAATATGCCAAAAGCCAAATGTTCATCCCATCTTCTTAGAAGGATACGCCCAGGAAATTACCCATGATGCCCGTACACAAGAGAAAGCAATTTCTTTATTACGAAAAGCATTGCAAAGGTGGCCCACAAAAGAATCAATCTATATCGCTTTAGCCGATGCGCTCTGGAATCAACGTGAATTTGACGAGGCATTAGAATTGTATCGTTTCGCCGCCTGCCTGAATGATAAGGATGAATTCTTGGCACGATCCTACTTTACGGCAGCCCATTTCAGAAGAGAAACGGCCGTTGCCCTAAACTTTTTACAACTTCGATATCAACGTCTTGGCCAACAATCGAATTTCCCTGCCAGAACGTTGGTTTGGGCTTACGAACGCATTGATCAGCGCATTGATGCCTTACAAGTTATTGATGAATCCTTGCAGCATTGGTCAGATAATGGGGACTTCCTTCTTTTTGTTGCTGATTTCTATGGCCATTTAAGTAATGAATATCGAAAACGTGCCTTTGCGTTATTAAAAAGGGCAAAGAATAACTCCAAGCAGCAAGAATGGCTACGAACTGCCGCTCGGATAACGGCCGTAAATGCAGATTTACCACGCTCATTAAGCTTATGGCAAGAAGTATTAAAACAACAACCCTTAGCAATGGATGCGCATGAATCTATTGCCAATTTATTGCTCAAAATAGAAGGGCGCGAGGCAGCTATTGCCCATCTCCAACAGGCAGTGGATGCCTATCCATACCATCACCCGCTTCATCGTTTATGGCTATATTGGCTACGAGATGCACCAGCGGAGGTTGCTGCCCCCGCATTTCGTCGCGTTATCGCGATGGACAATTCCGATGCGTGGGTACAGCGACAATATAGCTATTTTCTTATTGAGCAGCGTCAATTTCAAGAAGCAGCACAAGTGGCCGAAACTGCATATGAGCTTGATCCAGTCCACCCGGCTTATCATCATTTACAAGGATTGCTATTAAAAAAACAAGGCAATTTAGAAGAGGCAAAGCAAGCTTTTTACCAATCCATTCGGTTGGCGAGTAACATCGAACCCTCAGTTGCCGACTTGCTCAGTTGTTGTGACTCAGCAGATGAACAGCGGAATGCACTTGAGTTTGTGCGCAAAGAATTGATGAGCAAAGTCCTTTTAGGCGATGAGATGCTAATGTATCGTGCTTACGGCTCTCGTTTGCTAGATCCCCAGGAGATGTTGTCCCAATTACATGATGTCTTGTTGGCTCAGCCAGGATTAGCACAAACGTGGTCAGCCTACATCAAGCAGTTATTGTCCGTTAACTCAGTGGACAAAGCCAAAGAATATGCAGAAAAAGCGACAAAACGCTTTCCCCTTACACCCCTTGTTTGGACTGACTTGGCTCATGTATGTGCTTTGCAAATGGACACGGAAGGCGAACGCAAAGCATTGGAGCGAGCGTATACGATCAACCCGCAATGGCAAGACATTATTGTCATGTTGAGCAATGTTCATGCGCGTGCAGAAGAATGGGAAAAATCAAAAGCATTATTGGAAGAAGCAATCGGCCGTGATCCATTAAATGCACGTTATCAGGCGTTATTAGCTGATGTACGTTGGCACTTAGACGAAAAAGAAGCAGCTTTAGAACAAATGCAATATGCCTTAACATTAGAACCTAACTACGACTGGGCATGGGGCACATTAAAAGATTGGGCATTCGCATTAGAACGTCCTGAAATCGTTATTGATACCGCAAGAACATTAACCAAAC
>JBNKHS010000074.1:0-13314 GCA_050290485.1 Promineifilaceae bacterium (SeqCode)
TATATTTAATGGCATTGACAATGATATGATTAAACGTCATTTTCAATGCATCCTTATCACCTTCAAATTCAGGTAGGCTAAACAGGGTGGGATCAACAATTAAAGTCAGTTTTCTGTCCTGCAAATCATCCGTTAATTCCGTCGTAATTTCTTTGATCATCTCCTCTAAATGTAACGGTTCGGGGAATATTTCCAGTTCGCGGCTATCGATTTTGACCATAACCAACATCGTATTGACGATTTCATGCATACGCACCGCACCCGAGGCTATCCCAGATATAATTTGCTCAACACTATCGTTCGTATCCTGCAGTTGACTTTGCAGCAGTTGGCTATACGCCTTGATAACCGTAATTGGCGTTCTCAATTCATGCGCTGTAACGGCAATAAAATCCCCCTTCGTCCGATCTAGCCGTTCTAATTGTGCATACGCTTCTTGTAAATCATGCGTCCGTTTTTCCACTTCGCTTTCCAGGTGCTCATTAAAACGCACCGTTTGATCATAAAGGCTGGCATTTTCCAAAGCGATAGCAGCCTGTGCCGCAAACGTCATCGCCACCGTCACCGACTCTTGATCAAATGGAATCAGTTCGTTACGGACAACAGAAACCATACCCTGGACTTGATTTTCATAAATTAATGGCAATCCTAACCAAGCCTTAGGACGAGATAAATCAGGGATTTGGTTCCATGAATCGTACATATCCATGTCTTCGTTTAATACAAGCGGCGCTTGGGTTTCGTAAATGCGCAAAAATGCATCCCGTTTACTGTCCGTGCCAACCTCAATCGTTTGATTCATCATTTCCGAGTTGTGAGAAAAGCCGCGCAAGGCAACAAACTCCATCACATCATCCCTTCTAAGCAGAATAGACGCACGATCAAAGGCCACCAAAAGCTCAAGTTGTTCCAAAATCGTGTCCAATACTTTGGACAGTTCAATCGTGCCCGTCAGAGCTGTACTAATCTCCTGCATTGTTTCTGCAAACAGACGACGTGTTTGCTCTTCGGCATAGAGTGAGGCATAAAGCTCGGCCTCTTGTTGCGCAGTTTTTAGCCGTTGAATTGTCTCGAAGTTTTTGAGCTTTTTTTCACTTTCTTCAGCATGATATTGCTCTTTAACAAGATGATATTGTTCAAAATGAGTCAAAGCCTGATTAAAATCATTCTTCTCTTTATAGATTTTAGAGAGAGCAAGGTGTGCTTCATAAATAAACAAGTTGTGATTAATTTCTTGGGCAAGCTCTACGGCCTTCTCCAAAGAAGTAATTGCTTCATCGGCATTACCTTGTTGCACGGAAATTGTGCCACCCAAGCGATAAGCCTCAATCTCTAAATCAGTAAAACTATACTTTTGAGCCGCTTCTATGGCCCGGGTTTGATAAAGCAAAGCCTCTTCTAATTCATTTAATTCAATGTAGACTTCCGTTAATGAAGTCAGAGCCAGCACTTCCACTCTTGTAATGTGCTTGCTCTGGCAAATGGCTAAACTCTCCAAGCCACAATTTAATGCTTGCTGATAGTCGCCTAAGCGTGAGTAGGCAAAACATTGATTATTTAAGGCTAAAGCAACATAGTAATATCTCTCTAATTCTTTAGACAGAGCCAAACTACGATCAAAGTAACGCAACGCCTCTTTGTACTCGGATCGGGTCACATACACATATCCCAATCCATTGAGGGCTGTAGCAATACCTTCTTTATCTTTGAGCTGTTCACTAACATCTAGCTGATGCTGATAAGCATCAATTCCCTCAGAAATATTGCCAAAATAAACGTAGCAAACACCCATTACAAAATATATGCTGGGGAGTAAATCTGTAAAGTTGTTTTGTTGGGCAATGTTTAGCGCTTCTAAGGCTAAAGATAATGCTTCATCATAGGTGCCAAGGCTCACATAGGCACGTGCTAATGTTCTTATGCTTTCTGCTATACCGCGATCATATGATTCCTGGGCAAATAAACCCGTTTGGGAAAGTTCCTTTGCTTGATTTGCAAGATAAATGGCGTTATCAGCATCGACGCTTGTTTCTGACCAAGCAGTTGTATTAAGTTTATCTATCTTTATTTTTGCTGAGACGACTATATTTGAGGAAGTATCTAGCGTTTGGCTATCTTTCATGACCAATTCATTCCAGTACAGTTGAATTCAAATCAAGCGACTAATATCATATAGCAATTCAAACCGTTTTTATTATAGTACCAAACTCAAAACTATTTGCCATTAGTACCATAGCAACTAAAGTGTATAATCAAAATAAAGCACCTCAATCTATTCATAAAACGGCCGTAATTACCAAATAGACAATAAGGAGAGGATAGATAATGTCCAACAACCCCCAAAAGACAAATCAACACCCTGAACTACATCCTATTTACCAACAAGCCCAAACTGACCAAAAACTAAGTCGTAAAGTTTACGAAGAAGAGTTAACAAGGCTTGAAATCGAATTAGTCAAGCTGCAAGGGTGGATTCAACACAAAGGATTAAAAGTTGCTGTTCTTTTTGAAGGGCGTGATTCGGCTGGAAAAGGGGGCACCATCAAACGAATCACTTATCGCCTGAATCCTCGCATGGTTAGGATTGTTGCCACGCCCAAACCTACTGAAAAAGAAAAATCACAATGGTTCTTTCAACGGTATGTCAAACAGCTACCCTCTGCTGGAGAAATGGTCCTTTTTGATCGTAGTTGGTATAACCGGGCAGGTGTAGAAAAAGTGATGGGATTTTGTACCGATGCAGAATATTTGGAGTTTATGAATACCGTCAATGAATTTGAAAATTCACTAACGCGTGCAGGCATCATCCTCATCAAATATTGGTTAGACATCAGTGATGAGACACAGGAAGAACGGTTCCGCAAACGGTTAGAAGATCCACGCAAACGGTGGAAGTTGAGCCCTATGGATTTGGAAGCACGGGCTAGATGGGTCGATTATTCTCGTGCGCGGGATGCCATGCTGACCCATACAGACACAGCCCATGCACCTTGGTACATTGTTGACGCCAACATGAAGCGCAATGCCCGCTTAAATGTCATTTCGCACTTACTCAGTCTTATCCCCTATGAAGATTTAACACCTGAACCATTGGATTTGCCGCCGCGACAAGAGGCGGGCGATTATCAACATCCTGACATTTCTGAATTCAATATTGTTCCTAATCTTTATGGATAAGCCATGTTAGCAGATGTTATAGCCGAAGTTGGTGGTGGACAAATCTTGTTGGTTTGGATTGAGTGGGCCTCTTTACTTATCGAGGTTATTGCTGTCATTATCATTGTGGTAACAATCATTACAGCGTTGAGTCATTACATTTGGCGTGTTTTATCTACTCCTGAAGAAGATGAACATTATCAAATGCTCAAAATCCGGTTAGGTCGCGGGCTACTGCTTGGGCTAGAAATTTTAGTTGCAGCGGATATTGTGCGTACGGTTGCACTCGAGGCAACATTAGAAAGCGTCATCGTCCTTGGTCTGCTGGTATTGATTCGCACGTTCCTCAGTTGGGCGTTGAGCGTCGAAATTGAAGGACATTGGCCGTGGCAATCAAAACAAACCAAAACCAAAGCAAAAGAGAGTTCATAGCTTGAAGAACAAAAGAACCAACATCCCATTTTCAAGGCGGCACATCCTTTTACTCGGATTTCTTTTTTGCTTGAGCGGTTTTCTTCTAGGTTGCCAAGAAGACCCAGAAGATGATGAGTTAAACGGCCGTATTACCCTGTGGCATAGTTGGCCACCTACTGAATTTATTGTGTTAGAAGCAGCATTAGATGAATTTCAAGAAATTCACCCCGATGTGCGCATTACTGCTGTTGCTTTACCCAAAGAGCAATTGCTTGATTCGTTGTATGATGCAGGCACTGATGGTTTAGGCCCGGACCTATTTCTTGGGCAAGATAGTTGGATTGGGGAGTTGGTAGAAAACAGGGTAATACGGCCGTTAGCAAAAGCATCCACTCTGGAAAGGGAAATGGATTATCGTAACTTTGCCCTAACTCGATACAATGGTAAGCAGTATGGGCTGCCCCTTTCGCTTGCACCGCATGCACTCTATTACAACAAGACAATTGTTACTCAACCACCAACCACCTTGGATGAATTGTTGGCAGAAGCAGCTGCAGGTCACCGTGTCGCTTTTGTTCCCCGCTTCGAAGAAGCATATTGGGGAATTCAAGCATTTGGTGAAGGGCTATTTGATGATCAATCAAATTTCACCTTAACTCAAAGCGGTTTTATAGAATGGCTTACCTGGCTAGACGACGCCCAGCGTGCTTCTGGGGTTATCCTCAATATTGATGATGAATCCCTTTTAGAACTATTTGTAACGGGGGAAATTGTATATTACGTCGCAACACCAGAAAAACAAACACGAATTGAAGCGATGCTGCCTGAAGACACGACATTTGAATATGGTGTTGCTCCGTTACCAACAGGCCCAAATGGTCTAGCTGGGCCGTTATTACCAGCAGAAACCATCATGCTCTATACACACTCCTCGGGCAATCAGGCAAAAATCGCCAGCGAGCTAGCTATATTCCTAACCAACCAACAACAAAGCATTCGCTTTATGCGTGACTTAAGCATTGTTCCTGCCAATACAGCCGTTCAAGTCGATATTCGCATTTACCCGAATGTCTTTGGTTTTTCACAGCAGGCAAAAACGGCCGTTGTTATTCCCAACGAAATTCCGTCCACGCCACTTAAGACGGCTGGAGATCGAGCTTATGTCAGTGTGCTCTCTGGCATTCTCACCCCGGCAGAAGCGGTTTGTCGTTTTGGTCGAGAAGTCATCGCCATTGAAGGGTATGCACCTATAAAAATATCTTTACCAGAAGGTTGTCGCCTAACCAATTAATGAGTTTGCAATCATGAGATGAGAATTATTCTATGGAAAATGAAGGCATCAATCAAAGTGAAACATTATTAGAGTTAATAGAAAACCAAATTGACATTCTATTAGCAATGATCCTCCGTCCTGTTGTGCAGCAGCAAATATTGGCCGTATTTGTTATTCTTGTTGTTGCTTGGGCATTGCCCGAAGGTTTTCGGCATTGGTGGCAAAGGCACGAAAAAGCAGGCGATCGCACAATTGCAGGGTTATCTAAACATCAACGGCGTATTGCTGGCATTTACCATCTCTTTACACCTGTGCTAGCACTTATTCTATTAAATCTTACCATTGGGCAATTTGCGGCAAGAAATTTACCCAATGGCTTACTAGAAAACATCACCCTCATTATCTGGTTATGGGTGATTTATCGCGCCTTGCTCACATTTCTCTTTGTGCGTTTTGGGGAAGTATTACGGCCGTATCGCAATTGGATCATTACCCCGATCTTCCTCTTCTTTATCACTTTACAAATTTTCAGAATACTCCCTGGTTCTGTCACTCTCATTGAAGCAACCATTACCTTTGGTACCGTTAAGTCCACCTTTGGCGATATCATGTTTGCCATGATCGTTATGTACTTGTTTGTGGTTACGGCGTGGATGGTTAAACAGTTGATGATTCATTATCTACCCCAACAGCTAGATGCAGAACTGGGTGTTGTCGAATCAATTGCCACGCTAACACGGTATGCCCTGCTGTCTATTGGCCTCATCGTTTCACTTGGCATGCTTGGCCTCAATTTCACCTCGCTTGCCATTGTTGCTGGTGGTTTGTCTGTTGGTATTGGTATTGGCTTACAAGAGATTGTGGCTAATTTTGTCAGTGGTTTGGTGCTTTTATTTGAACAATCGTTGCGCCCAGGTGATGTGATCGAGCTAGACGGCCGTATTAATCAGGTCGAAAAGATCAGCTTGCGGGCCACAACTGTACGCACACGAACCAATGAAGAACTTATTATTCCCAACTCCAACTTCACCACCCAACAAGTAAAGAATCTCACTAAATCAGATCGTGTCGTTCAAATTGAAGTTCCATTCGGAGTCAGTTACAACAGCAAACCTGAAATGGTAAAAAATTTAGCCATAGAAACAAGCCTAAAACATCCTCAAGTTTTAGCCCTCCCTCCTCCGTTGATCATATTTCAAGGATTTGGAGACTCTTCGCTTGACTTCAAATTACAGGTTAGCATCAACCAACCTGAATTAACAGTTCGCATTCGTAGCGATCTTTACTTCTTACTATGGCAAGCATTTGCTGAAAACAACATCGAAATCCCCTTCCCCCAACGCGATTTGCACTTAGGCGATGGGTGGGAAAAGTTTGCACCAAGTTAAAGCAATCTAAGCAGCTAAGGTCGTACTCATTTGTAAATCACGCCGAAAGTAAAACATTAAGGCAATCATACTAACGGCTATTGCTCCTCCCATACCTAAATTAATGGTAATAAATAGCACAACCAACCATTGCATGATATAAGCAACTCCACCTACAAAACAGAAAATGGTGTTGAGAATTAAGGCGTATCGTATTGTTTTTTGCAAACGGCCGTTTGCAAAAATTGGCGCCAAACACAAAGTGGTGCTCCCCAGGAACAATGTCCACCCCAACATATTAATCGCCGAAAAAGCAGACAACGGATTTGCCTGTATTACCTGTTCTAGCCCTGATGTCTGCCCAAGTTGAATCGCAAAGCGAACGGCCGTTAACTGCACAAAATAAAACATGGCCACAAGCACAGAAAATCCAATGCCAAAAGTAAGCGCGATGCGCGAAAACAGTTGCTTTTCATCTGGAACAACCTCATGGATGGCATTCAGCAGCAGCAAAAACATAGGCGCAAATAACAACATACAGAACCTTGCGCCCTGCTGAAAAAACAGGCCATTTGCTTCGACATAAGCAATGTAATCCACCAAATTGGTCCACATAAACACAGGTGAGGTAAGCACAACGCCAACAAAACAAACCGTAAACAGAACAAAAGTCAACGCACACACCAATGCTGACCCAAAGCCAATTTTATACGCATAATTATTCATAACTTTTCCTTAAAAATCTATCCAAAAATCACAAAAAGCACCAAGAAGAACAGGTTCATTCTCTATGTCCGCCACAGTTAAATTGAGGATATATCCTAAAAACAAAATAGAGGTTCAGGAATTCATGGGATTGACAGCCATTGTAGGGGCGGATTGGCAATCCGCCCTACCAAATGCACCAATACCCCACGAAATCCCAAAGAATCAATAAAACTTCTTAATGAAAAATAATGGCGGGAAAAGTTAGCGCGCTATTCCAATAAACTACATGCCAAGGGAAAGGCATAATGAGGAGAATGTTTGCTTAAAAGAACGTTGGCAAAAGCAAATTTGCATTTGTGGTACAGGAGAGTAATCGTCCACTGACTTGGAAGAAAATTTTGTGCAAAAATAACGGCCGTTTCCCAATAGAGAAACAACACCAACCAAATCAACTGCAAGCAATAACTCCTTGCCAAATTCTTTGTACGCACTATGCTATTGTAACCACAATTTGCATTTTAGGACATAATCAATGACTGATTTCAAACAAATTTATGCTACGCAAGCGGAAAATTATGAGCAGCTTGTCTCTCGTGAAGATTATCAAGGTAATATTCTAACGGCGCTAACAGAGATACGGCCGTTTTCCAAGCAAACCATTGTCGAATTTGGCGCAGGAACGGGGCGACTCACCACCCTCCTTGCCCCACAGGCTAAGCAAATTTACGCATTTGACCAAGCTTCGGCGATGCTCAAAGTTGCGCAGCAAAAACTGGCCTCATCGCCACATGTCAATTGGGAGCTGACCATTGCCAACAATAACGAGATCCCCCTGCCCAACAATATTGCTGACATTGCCATCGAAGGGTGGAGTTTTGGGCACATGCGTGCTTGGTACCCTGATAGTTGGCAAGCAAAATTAGAGGCAGCACTCAATGAAATGCATCGTATTTTGCACCCCAACGGCACCATGATTCTGCTCGAAACATTAGGAACAGGCTACGAAACTCCACATCGTTTTCCCGAATTAAATGAACTGTACCAACATTTAGAACGGATACATCAATTCAAACATAGCTGGATTCGTACCGATTACCAGTTTGCTTCACTTGCAGAAGCAATCCACCTCACCCGTTTCTTTTTTGGAGATGAGCTAGCCGATCAAGTGCAAACAAACAATTGGATCATTTTACCTGAATGCACTGGGATTTGGTGGAAACAATATTGACTATGCGATAAACGCCTTAATGTTCACCAGCCGTATATTCTGTGTGGCTTTGCAATACCTTATCGTTGGGCTCTGCATTACGAAAAGAGATGGGGATGCCTTGATATGGAAAATTGGGATCGCCTTCTACAACGATAAAATGTAAATGCGGGTATCCCGCCAAACCAGAACGACCTGTCTCCCCCAACACATCTCCCTGTTCTACTTCATCCCCAATATCTACATTGAAACCTTCTTTCGGTGAATGATAATAAAGACCATATGTGCCATCGCCATGATCGATGATCAGGAAATTGCCGACACCGCCCCCACTGCTGCGTTCTTCATCCCACATTTCGTAAACCACACCACCACGTGCGGCGATAAATGGCGTCCCCACGGGCATATCAAAATCATAAGCATACTCATCGGGCAAACCTGAACTGTGGTAAGAGCTAGAACAATTTGTTAGTCCCGTTGAAAATGTTTCCCCAACAGCAAATGGCAATACATACAATGATGTTTCTGCTTCAGGATAAGGATCACCCTCACATCCTTCAGACATTGCTTCCGGATCAGCAACTTCTTCTTCTGCCTCGTAAATGGTCTCTTCCAATAAAACTTCGTCCGATTCAGACAACACTGTGTCTGGCAACGAAGCTGAGGCCCCACCACAACTGACCAGCAACAAAGAGCATATCAATAAGACCCATTTCCATTCAAAGTTAACCTTCACGCAAACCTCCATTGATTATGAACAACATGCAAAACATCTCAAAGTAAATGTGTACAACACAAATGTACTTTGCAAAATTTGTGAATTTAACTAAACCAATACAGGGAAAATCAAGATGGTTGATCCAAAATGGACCAAAACCAGACAACTTTATCTCTTAATAAGGTATCTGGCAAAATCTATTTTTAATCTACTCCAAAAGTGCTCTGGATACACTCAAGCGAAGGAATTGTTGTTTTATCATCGTTGAATCGTGGGATTAGAAACCAGTTTTCTACGCTTTCGATTCGATAAGCTAACTGAATATTGCTAGATCAACAACATCTTTTCATTGATAAAAACAATCGAACCCTTGTATCATTAAGTAAATTCCGGAAAGAAGTTTAAAAATAATGACCATTTTGGAATTTACTTTCAGGAGAACGAAAAAGATTCCAGCTTATTTTAATTTAAACGACTTTCGTTCTCCACTTATCGTATTGAGCTACTTTCATTATTACACCAAAAGAAGTTATGAACCCAATTTATATTCAATTTTTCGGGGGGGTTCAGCTTGAGCAGCAAAATCAACTGATTCAATTAGGGTCAAAGCAAGTGATGTTAATCGCTTATTTGGCTGTAATGGAACGGCCGTTTTCGCGGGCCCATTTAGTAGAAACATGTTGGCCCGACACAGATCCCGCACGGTCGCGTCGTTGGCTTTCCGATAGCCTTTACCGCATCCGACAACGATTGGGCGACAACTTCCTTGTCATCCAAAAAGAACAAATTACGATCAACCGTGAAGCCTGCCTAAAAGTCGATGTATGGACGTTTCAACAGCACGCCCAATCACAGCACCCAGCAGATTGGCAAACGGCCGTATCTCTCTATCAAGGGGATCTGCTGCCAGAATTTGCAGAGGATTGGGTTTTAGAAAAGCGTGTTTATTTGCAAGAAATCTATTTTGCCACCTTGCTGCGCTTGGCCAAGCACGCAGAATCGATTGATGATTTTCAAACCGCTCAACATTGTTATCAAACCTTAAAACAAACCGATCCCTTGCAGGAAAATGCCACCCGAGGCTTGATGCGCACCTTTGCGAAACAAGGGCAGTTCCAAGAGGCATTACGAGTTTATCAACAACTTTGCCAACGATTAGAAACGCTGTTGCAGGTTGAACCAACTCAGCCCACGCAAACATTGGCTGCACAATTGCAAAAAGAACTCGAGTTACAAACGGCCGTAAAACAAAGATCATCACAACATCCGCTTGTGGGGCGCATTCAAGAACGTGCGCAACTCCTCTCACAGCTTGACCAGGCATTTCGCGGAAACGGCCGTATCAACACCATTTTAGGCGCAGCAGGTATAGGCAAGACGCGCCTGCTGCAATCTTTAGCAGAAGCAGCAGCGTGGCGGGGTTGGCAAATTACTTGGGGTGTTGGCGAACAATTCGGGCATCCAGCTCCTTATACACCATTTGCCGATGCCCTTGTCGACGCATTGCCTACACCCCGCCAACAACAACTTACCCAACTCATCCAGCCATCCGCTCTAGACCTCATTCAAAACACCTTCCTGTCTCCGGATCCTAACATCAATGAGATGGTTAGCAGCCAAAATTTGCAACAAGCCATCTATCAAACCCTACACGGTTTGCAACAAATTACGCCACACCTGCTCATTTTGGATGATGTACAGTGGGCTGATAACGCCATTTGGCCTTTGCTCTCTTATTTGCAACCACTCTTAAACGAGCAACGTTTATTTATCCTCTTGACAGGGCGAATTGATACCCTACGTCAACAAGAAACGGCATGGCAATCGTTGCAGACGTGGGAACAAGCTGGGGAAACAGTCATCCATTTACAGGGATTAGACAAGGATGCGCTACAGGAGTTAGCTGCACACCAAAACAAAACAATTTCCTCGCATGATCTAACTGAGCTGCAACAAGCAAGTGGCGGGAATCCACTACTTGCCCTAGCCCTCATAAGTATGGATACGGTCACATACCGTTCAAAATCGTTGAGTGATTTTACGGCACAACAATTAACGGCCGTTTCTGAACCAGCCCAACTCGCACTCCAAGCCGCATCTGTATTAGGTTTCAAAATTGATTATGCCTTATGGGAAAATATCCTCACCCCAATAGATGCCGTTGACCTGCCCCAATTGGCAGGTGAGTTAGAACAAGCGCGCCTTATCCAACTCACAAATGATGTCTACCAATTTGCCCACGACACATTACGCGCAGCTGTCTACAACAGCATTCCGCCGCAACGTCGCCAACGACTACACCAAAATGTGTTCACGCAACTGCGACACGTACCTCAGGAAAGTGCCCTCAAACTAACATATCATGCTGAGCAAGCAGGAGATAACCAAGCGACAGCGCAGTACGCCTTAATTGCGGGATTAGATGCACTCAAACGGTTTAGCTACGAAACGGCCGTTTCCATGCTCAGTAAAGCCATCGAAAACCTGGATTCTGATGATTTAACCAACCACTACAATGCTCGTTACGGGCGTGCACGTGCCAACGACATTCTCGCCCAGCGCCAAGCGCAGCAGGAAGATTTAACTCAGTTGCACCACATTGCCAGGCAACTGAATGATCCGGCAAAAATTGCCCAAGCACATGCCCTAAACGGCCGTTACGCCTACACCTTAGGCCATCTAGAAGAAGCACTCGATCACACCAAACAAGCGCTAGTGTTAGCAATTGCAAATAAAGATCTGACGCAACAAGCAAATCTGTATCATCAATTGGGGCAGATAGTGCGCGAGCAAGGTGAAACAAGACTAGCCCACGACAACACACAAAAAGCAAACAACCTCTATGAGCAAATAGAAGATCGTCATGGGCAGGCCACCACTATCGACATTCTTGGTGGTCTCGCCTGGGCACAAGGGGATTACGAAAAAGCCATCGAGAATCATGCTCAAGCAGCCCAACTTTTCCACAATATGGGTAACCCGTTCAACGAAGCAATGGCCTTAAACAATTTAGGCAGCGCCTATTGGGGCACAGGCGCCTATCAACAAGCAGAGGAAACGCTGCAAAACTCATTAAACATTAGTCGTGAATTGGGTCATAAACGGGGCGAAGGCGATAATTTAGACAATCTTGGTGGCATCAGTTGGGTATTGGCCGATTATGAAACGGCCGTTTCTTACTACACACAAGCCCTAACCATCCGCCGCCAAATCAAAGACCAATGGGGCATATCCATCAGTTTAGGCAATTTAGGCAGCGCTTATCGTCTCATGGGCAAATGGGACGAAGCATTAGCTCATTACGCAGAAGCCCTCCAAGTGAATCGCACGATGGGACGACGACGGGGCGAAGGGTACAATTTACATGGTCGTGGGTTGACTTATTTGGATATGGGCCATTACCAACACGCAGCAGAAGATTTATGCACAGCTTATCAAATTCGTGTCGAATTAAATGAACAAGAAAATCAATTAGAAACATTAGCGGGTCTGGGCATCGTCTCCATAGCCAGAGAAGACTTCCCACAGGCAAAAGCTTATCTACAAGAAATCGAAAATAGACAAGGAGACAAACATCGTGCTTCTTTGCGCCAATGGACCCATTACGCCGCCTTCGTTATTCACGATGCAGTGGGCAATGTAGAACAAGCCATTGATCATCTTCATCAAGCAGAACACGCGATGTTCCAGCTCGCAGATTCCCTTCCCGCTAAAGATCGCACACGATACTTGCAAAACTTCCCGTTGAACCGGCAAATACAAACGGCCGTTTCCCAATACACACAACAGGTAACGGTTCAACTCGTGCAGAAAGATGTCCCCCTAGGGCGCAAACTCACCCCCAACGATTACGTTAACGTCTGCTGGACCATTCACAACTTAACCGACCAGAATATTACGGAAACGGCCGTTCGGCGTCGTGCCATTATCCAACGTCTTATTCAAGAAGCAGAACAACAAAACGCCGCACCCACCGACAACGATTTAGCCGCAGCGCTCAACGTCAGCCGACGGACCATCCTGCGCGACATGAAAGTGCTCAACGACACTGGCGTCTCTCTCCCCACACGTAAACGTGAATAACGAGAAACAGGGAACTGTCAACGACACTCCCCATCCCCTCTGCTCCCCACAATGTCACAATAGTTGCCTACATTCCACCGTTTAAGTGATAAACCAACGATACTCATCTGTTATTTTGAACCCAACCCATTCAATTTGACGCTTGCCTCTGCCAACACTCCTGCCTGGCGTCCTCGCTATATGCCATTGACATCCTGTCACGGCTCAATCGGAGGTTTATATGAAACGAAACATGGTTACTCGGATCTCTTTATTATCGGGGCTATTTACGGCCGTATTGCTTACGCTTTTTTCCTTCTTATTTACAATTGCATCCCCTCTTATCGCTGGTGGTTCTTGTAATCCAACAGAAGGGGCAACCAGCATTCAAGGCGCTATCGACAATGGT
>JBNKHS010000075.1:0-13279 GCA_050290485.1 Promineifilaceae bacterium (SeqCode)
GGGGCTGGTTGAATCGTGCCCAACGGCTAAATAAAAAACCTAAAAACATTTCATACATTTTTGATTATTTTTCAATACCCATCTATTTCGTTTCAAACTAACAAGAGCTATTTTTGTAGTTTGAAACGAATTGACAAGAGGAAAGGCTTATCTTGCGTATTAGATTGCTGTATTCTCACAACAACTGTTGTAGTAATACAACAATTCCCTTGACAAAAAATAATAGATCCTGTAATGTAGACGGTGAGTTTTGTTGCATTCGCGCAACACACACGCTCTAACGGTCAAATTTCCTCATTAAAAACCACCAAGTAGTATATTCTCAAATAGACTATTCCCAACTATCTAAATTACAATTAGTATATTTTCAACTAGACTATTTTCAACTAGACTATTGCTTTTTAGTATATTATCAACTATACTAATGACATCTTGCATATTTGATCATAGTCTATGTTAAACTATATAACGTAGAAAAACTTCAAATATCGTTTTTTTTACACATAATGGTGGTTGCTATGTTTAAGGCAGAATTTGTAGGTCGTAGTCGAGAACTAGAGACATTAGATGGATTGTGGCATTCTAACCGAGCCACTCTACTGGTTTTATCTGGTAGACGGCGTGTTGGAAAAACACGGTTATTAACGCATTGGTTACAAATGCATCCGGACGATGGTCTATATTGGGTGGCTGAGCCAGGCTCCGAACTGACACAATTGCGTTCATTTTCACAAACATTTGAAGCATTTGTCGATCCTGAAATGCCTGTCCCCTCTGATTTTACTTATGCCACGTGGGAACAAGCCTTTCGTCAAGTTGCACGTTTTGCAAAAAGTCGTCGTGTTGCCATTTTCATCGATGAATTCACCTATTTAATTGATGTAAACCCTGATATTGTAGGTACATTGCAAAAATCTTGGGATCACACTTTGAGCAATTCAAATTTAATGCTTTCTCTTTCCGGTTCGCAAATGGGTCTTATGCAGCGTCACTTACTAGATATTCAGGCCCCCCTCTATGGACGTGCAACATCGCAAATGCAATTGCCAGCCCTTCCATTTGGAGCAACATCAGAGTATTTCCCAGAATATGGCGTCATTGATCGGGTTTGTTTGTTTGCCATGTGGGGCGGTGTCCCAGCTTATTGGGAAAGATTAAACCCAGAGCTTTCTGTCGTTGAAAACCTACGCCGCAATATTTTACCTTCTCACGCTTGGATGATGGATGAGTCTCGCATCCTCCTGCAAGATTTCATCAAAGATTTACACAATTATGTGGGTATTCTGCGTGCAATTGCCGACGGTGAACAAGCAATGGGTGAAATTGCTAAGCGTACAGGTTTAGTCACAAGTAAAGCCTCTTTCTATCTAAATACATTGCAAAAAACCGGATTTGTCGAAAGGCAAGTCCCGATTACACAACGAAATACAAACTCACGCCGTGGGCGTTATGTTGTTACCGATCCTTATCTGCGCTTTTTCTACCGTTTCTTGGCTGCATATCAATCCAAATTAGCATTGGGCCAAATTGATCAAATGTTTGACCTCATTCAAAATGAGCTACCAGAGTTCATCCGTACAAATACGTGGCGTGAACTCTGTCAAGAATGGGTTTTACGCGCCAGTGCTGATAATCAATTCCCTGTTGATATTGAAACCGTCGGGAGTGAATGGTCTAAAAATCTGGAAATTGATGTCGTTGGTATCAATGAAATAACAAAGACACTGATCTTAGGAGATTGTCATTGGACCAGTGAACCGGTTGGCGTTGAAGCAGTCAAAGCACTTGTCCAAAAAACATCACTTATTGTGCCCAAGAGAGAACAAGAAGAGTGGACAATCTACTATACCTGTTTTTCTGCAAGTGGCTGGACCGATGAAGCAAAAAACCAAGCAGGATCCATTGCTGCCAAAGGTGGCGGACGCAAAAGACCAAAGTGGAATTCAGCAGGTATTCGCTTAGTAAGTTTGGATGATGTTGATGAAGATTTAGTTCGGCTATCTCTTTAAAAACGTGGCATTTATCTATGGATAGATGCCACGTTTGTTTTATGGCAACCAAATAAAAAGACCCTTGTATTCCCGCCAAAGAATTTTGCAAGGGTCTCGCTAGCACAGGGAGAGTCTTGCTCTCACTTGCCTCTATATATACCACTGTCAGGAATTGTGTGTCAAGTGGGGCTTGTTTTCCCTGTCTGTTGAAAAATTTGTATATCCATCCAATAGTTTGCACCAAGTTGGTGCAGGTCATGTTTTGTATGCCTATTGGATTTGATAAAGGGGCATCCTGAAATAGGTATTCCCTAAAAAGAGAAAACCAGTGATAAATCACTGGTTTCGCAAAAAGATTTTATTCATTTAACCGATCATTTGGGTGCGCCCACACTCAAATTGTTGCCCCTTAATTGGGGAGGGGGATTTTGTGTCTCCCTATCGGCCAACAAAGTTATTGAGGAGTGTACACAGACACACGATAAGTGTCAATGGATCAATTGTTCTAACTTGATTACCTTGATCTTTTGTTGAGGTTACCTTTGCTAAGCCCAGCCTAGCGTAGGTCTGTTTAAGGTTACCTGTTTATATGTGTGTTTGTGTCGGCGATGGTATCTACACAGACCCCATCAACGGCCGTATATTGTGCCAATAAGCGTTTGATGCAGTTGCGTAAGCAGCAATTGATTGAGCGATCCTCACTAGAAGAACAATCTCCACCCTGGCAAGATGCCACACCAACAAAAGAGGTTGTTGAACGCATCCGTAATCTTCCAGGGCATTTAGGATGGAACAGCAAAGCAGTTACATCTACACTCCGCCATTATGCAAACCCAAACCCCGAAAACTTATTAACACCTGAAAGTAAGCCACCTATAAGTTGGCCACAACAGCTAACGGCTGAACAAGGGTTAGCAGGCTCAAATTCTCATGATGATCATCCAGCGAAGACAATCAAATGCTACCCTGATTTGGCTTTAGCAATGTTACATCATAATTTGGCAGCTACAGGACGTATTTGGTTGTTGCTGCGTCATCTGGATAAGGGGGGAAGTGGATGGGTATCTATCACAGAGGCAAAATCTGCATTAACTGACAAACAGTCTGATTTGCATGTCTGTGGGTGGCGTCAATTTCGTAACCTATTGGCAAAAGGAAAAGGCATCTTTTGGACACGTGACAGTGAGCGCATTTGGCTGAAGGGTGTAGCTGGGGCAGCACGAGCATTAAATGTTGAACGATTATCAGGGTTACCCGTTCAAATTCCCACAGCCGCTTTGATAGAAAGTATAGGGAGTGCAAAAGCACATCTTTATGCTTGTTTTCATAGCAGTCGGAAACGAGAAAACCCAATTAGTCGGGCTACATTACAAGATGTCACCACAATTCCCGTACGGACTCAGCTTGCCTATGAAAAGAAAGCAGGCATGCAAAAGCGACACAATTTTGCGATAGGAACCACTTTTAGCAGTGATGATGTTAAAGAACGGGCCTGGAAAAACGGCCGTTCTGTGTTCAAATTTATTGATTACAAAGGAAAATTAGGAAAACCACGTCAGGCGTATGTGGCTTGGCAGTTACCCAATCAATATATAAGCACGCAAGAGCTTGCACCAAAAGGTAGAATGCGAAAGATAAATCAGCAATTGAAAGACCTTGTGAATAAAAGGGCGCAGGGGAACAGCAATTCAGCGGATTGTCGTTTGTTTTACCAAGATGGTGCCAGTGCAGCCAAAGCTTATAACAAGTATCATCCAAAAGATGATATGTATTGGTGTAGTAACAAAAGTCGGAAACGGCCGTTTGCCCTGTGGCATCTGTTAGCACCCATTAGCGACTAGCATATTGAGTGGAAATTTATTGCATACATTATAAAAGGGTTATTATCTTTCTTCTTTATGGGTCTTCAATCTATTTATCATCATTGTCGTTAGCTATATTGCATCGTAACTGCAACCATATAATCAAGCTAATTGCAAGCTAGCTTACAACTTGATTCTCAATATTATCTATACTATTGACATGTTCGATTGGTAAGAAGTTAAGGGTACCTCCCCCAAACTGGCACGAGAGAAACGCGACTGGAACAGCTAATCGAACGTAGGGTAATGCCCCTTCACCCTTAGCTTTTCACATTATCCGCAATATTGTAGAGTCTTCTACAATGAAGACGCCTGTCATCCCCCTCCTTGACAGGCGTCTTTTGCGTTTCTGCGTTCACCGATTCTCTACGCCTTGTTTTTTATACTTTCTAACTCAGCTGCAATTTTACGAACACTGCCTATTCTTTCGTTCTCCCGTTTGGTCACCAGATGATCGTATGCTTTTGTTTGTCTCTGATTGGGATGGAGACAGCGAGATATTTTTGATGGACGCGACAAATTAGCAGGCAAGACAACTCACTTATAATGACACATGGGAAGGCGATCCCGAATGGGCAAATGAATGGCGTGAAATTGTTTTTGCCAGTGACCAAAACGGCCGTAAAACATTATACGCCCTAACAAAAGGCGCAGGCATTATTCCGGTGCAGGATTGAGATATTGAGCAGCGTAGGCTCGGTTATCTGCTAGGAAATCATCCAAACCGCAGATGGTATGCTGCTAAAAACGCATGAAACCGTTGATATGCATAAGGGATAAAGCGTATTTTTTGAATTGGTTCAACAGCTAAAGGCAAAGCCGCCATCGCATATTTGTAATGGGACATCAAAATCATGTTTTTTGTGTCTTGCAATAACATTTGAAACTCTCTTTCCCGTGCTGCTGCAGATGTAAAAGTGGCGTTATCGAGATAGAAGTTAATCAACAATCCGAGTTCTCGATCGCCAAAATCTGGTTCTGCAATCCGGAAGTAGGGATAGTCTGGTTGTTTATGCTGCATTACAGTTTCGGCAAACAAGTTTGAGAAATCATACACTTTATGGTTGAGACAAGAAAATTCAAAATCAAGCAGTTTGATGTCACCATTGTGTAATTTCATGATGTTGCCGTGATAGGTGTCGTTGTGGCAAAAGGTTAACGGGCCATCTGGCAAGCAGCGTTGTACTTTGGCGAATGTGCCCGCACTATAAATTTGGCGTAATTCTTTAGCCATTTTTTGTTCGTTGGCAGGGAATTTATCAATTTGCTCTTCGAGTACAATTTTGGCGAGTTTTCCCCATTGCTTGTGCAGCATCTCAAAAAATGGGGCCTGGGGTAGGGTGGGGATTGAGATTTGGTGGAAGCGATACAGTTCGTTGGCAATTTTGCGTAGATTTTCAGCCTCAAATAAATCTTCGGCCAGCAACGTACGTCCTTCATAAAATGCTTCGATGCGACAGGTTTCATCGTAATAATGGCAGTGGGCGGCGATGTGATGTTCCCCCAGGGTAAGGAACACTTCTTTTTCAGTCTCAAAATCGAGGATGGCGTTTTCTTTGCCTTCGAGCCGCCGATATAAAACGGCCGTTGGCTCAACACCGGATTGTTGGCAGCGAATCCCCATTGTAAAGGAAGAAAATCCTTTGGGATCATCAAAAATAAAATCGTTAATCGAGAGATTCTCCCACGCCGGAAAAAGTTGTTGACATAGCTTAAATATTTCTACCTTCATACCTGTCCCTTTTTATTACCCTAAAGAGGTAGTTCATTGAGTTGAAGTTAGCGATTATATGTTCAATGGGTGAAGGCGAACAAATATTGGGGGTTGACATATAGATAGTCGTCTATATAATAAAAACGTATAGAAGATCTTCGATATGTAATTTGCTAAATTTTGATAAGGAGGTTAATCCAATGCCTAACTTCAAAAGTGATTCTGATTGTTGTGGCGGATCTGGCTGTGGTTGCTAATCCGATTTGAGGTCTGGTAGATTGGTCCAAACTGGAAAGCGGACCAATCTACTGAGGTTCATATTATCTTTTGTGAAGCATTAACCGTAATATCCCAATTTCACCGAAAAAGAGCCAAATATCTTGATCGATAAAATCGACAGGGTAGAGGTTATTTCTCTTCCTCTAAAGCATACGCAATTGCCTGCTGAATGTTAAAAGATTGCCCTTCTGCATACGCGCATACGCTTTCTGGTAGGTTTCTTCATCCAACATCTCTTTAATATGGCCAAATCACGATCTGCTTCTGCTTTTTCATTTTGGGGTCGTGAATCATGAATAGAGGTACGAGCCGCATATGCCCAGGGATACAGCCGTACCGCCCTTACTGGTTCTTCCTGAGCCGTTGCCAACGGTACATTAATTCACATTGATGAAGATGCGCCAATGCCTGATGGTTCTATTTGGGAACATTATGCACCGATGGTTTCGTACCTAGCTGTCGTTGCTGTTGATGAGTATGAACGCGTTGAATCTGTATCCCCACGCTAAGAAGTTATACACATAATATATTCGAGTACCAACGCGAAGATTATAATGAGGCAACAGCCATAACTGGAGAAGCGATTGATTGGATGAGTGAAAAATTGGGAGAATACCCTTTTGAAGAATTCGGATTTGTAATTGTAACCACACGTTTTCCGAATATAAGTATGGAAACCGAATCTATAATGTTGTGCATTTTTCCTCATTATGCGAAGTCATAAGCTTAATAGCTTGAAAATTCAGGAAGATGGCCGTTCCTAGCCCACACTTCCATCAACTGACCATGACTACTTTCGCGAAGGTTATCGATCTCTAGCTGACATTGGGCGAGATGGATTGCTTGGTCGTAGTTGGCGTTTTGGGTAGAAACGGCCGTAACTGTCTCCATCGCCTTCAACACCTGCCGCCGATAATGTTCGCGCCGATTATTGGCCCATTCCTCAAAATGTTCCCAACAAAGAAAAAATCGACAGTTTAGCCATGAATTTGCCTATTCTCCATCGCCTAACGCATAAGCTGATATTTGCTCTGCTGACATCGCCTTCCCTTCAGCATAAGTAGCAGCATAGGTTTCCTCATCAATCATCTCCAGAATGAGGGCAATATCCCGATCTACATCGGCCTGCTCAATAGGCTGACGAGGATCGTTTTTCTCTTGACGCCACATATCAGTCCACGCAAACAACTGCGCTGCTTTTATAAAATCTTCTTGTTTCACAGCAAGCTTAGCTACCCCTTCAATCGCAACAAATATAATATCATTCCTGCCCTCAACGACTTTATATTCTTGCAATCCTTGGTCAAATAATTGTTTTGCTTGTGTTAAGTTGCCTCGATCTAAATGAATATGCCCGAGTTGAATAGAAGCAAACATCATTGACCCATGAAACTCTGTGTGCCGATTAGAAGCCAAAACTCTCTCTAGTAGTGCCTGCGCCAATACATCATCGCCTAATTGATAATATAAACTTCCTAAGTGATGTAAGGTGTAGGCACCTTCTCTTAAGTTCAATTCCTCTTGTAAGGCAAGACTTTCTTCAAATAATGTTTGTGCCTCTGCATACTCTTCTTGGTCAAGGGCCAAGACACCTGATTTCCCTAAATTCCAAGAGAGGCGTGCAAAGTCATTTGCCTCGCGGAACAATGCTTGTCCTTCTTGCAAATAACATTCGGCAAGCTCGTAATTTTGGTTATATATTTCTTGTTCTCCCAATAATGTGAGTGTTTCAGCAATCTCGCTTTTATCGCCTAGCTCTCTGAGCAGTTCAAGGCTTTCTCTTAAGAGCGCTTGCCCTTGATCGACTTGCTCGAGCGAGTTTAGGACAAAGCCAAGGTAACGAAGGGATCTTGCAATCCCCCATGGATCATTTAATGTCCGATATAACGCTAAACTCTCTTCGAATGCAGTCAAAGCTTGTTTGTTTTGGTACAAAATTAATTGGAACAAGCCTTGACTCCATATGGCTTTAGCCATTATGTGGGCATCAAGGGCATTTGTATTTGCTAGCATAGCAGCTAATCGCTTGGCCATTTCATGCCAATACCCTCTTGCCCAGCACAACCAAGGCAAAGCAGAAATTATTGTTATGCCTGCGGCAACATTTTGCTCTTGCGCCCAATCCAAAGCTGCGCGAATATTATCTAATTCTTGCTCTAGCCGATCGAGCCATAAACCTTGATTTGCTTCACGTAAGGCAGGTTCGGCCGTTTTTGTAAGCTGTTGAAAATAAGCCAAATGCTTTTGCCGAACCATTTCGGCTTCATTTGCTGCAATGAGTTGTTCCTGAGCATATTGGCGAATGGTTTCCAGCAAATAATAGCGGGACGATTGCCCTTGTTCTCGTTGGGCAACAACCAATGATTTATTGATTAACTCGCTAAACAAATCGATTATCTCATAGGATTGCAAATCGTCGCTGGTGCAAATGGCTTCAACTGCTTCTAGCGACATACCTCCTGCAAAAACAGATAAACGTTGTAATAATTGCTGCTCTTGTGCAGCAAGCAAATCCCAACTCCAATCGATTAACGCGCGTAAGGTTTGTTGGCGTGGCAGTGCAGCGCGACTTCCCCCTGTCAATAAGCGGAAGCGATCATCCAACCGTTCTGCTATTTGTGTGGTTGTTAATATTTTCATGCGTGCTGCCGCCAACTCTAAGGCAAGCGGGATGCCGTCTAATCGTTGACAAATTTGCACGATTGATCCTATGTTATCAGCCGTCACTTGGAAATCCGGCAAGACGATTTGGGTTCGTTCGACAAAAAGACGAAGCGCTTCATATTGCTCCCAGTCGGTTAAAATGGTTTGTTGAATATCCTCTTCTGGGATGGTCAGGGGGGGCACATGAAACGGCCGTTCTCCGGGGAGGCCTAACGCTTCTCGGCTGCTGGCTAAAATCTTGACATCTGCACATCGTTGCAAAACCGTTTGCACAAATCGGGCCACACCATTGATCAAATGCTCACAATTATCGAGAATGAGCAAACATTGTTTGCCTTGCAGAAAGTTAAGCACCGCATCTAGAATCTGGTGCTCTGCTGATTCACGTAGCCCTAAAGCCGTGGCAACGGTTTGCGCA
The DNA here is from genome assembly GCA_050290485.1 of Promineifilaceae bacterium (SeqCode). Taxonomy (GTDB): domain Bacteria; phylum Chloroflexota; class Anaerolineae; order Promineifilales; family Promineifilaceae; genus JBNKHS01. The sequence goes on from JBNKHS010000075.1 coordinate 8,929, forward strand.
ATTAGGTTTGCGTTGGAAATAGGTGCCAATTCAACTAACCAGACCCCATCAGCAAATGTATCTTGCAGGTTTCGTCCAACTTGTAAACAGAGATTTGTTTTACCAATGCCACCGACGCCAGTTAGCATCACCAATGGGTGTGTGTTAAGCAATTGCGTAACGGCTTCTATTTCTTTCTCACGTCCGATGAATGAGGTGACACGTCGGGGCAAGTTGTGTTGTGGTCGGTTTGGGGTTGAGTGGGGTGGGGGATCAGTATCTCTATCCGAAAAATCATCGGCACGAATCTTATCGACAATAGCGTGTGTTTGGCGAGAGGGTTTGATCGCCAATTCATCTTGAAGCAAGGTTTGTAACATATTGAAATGAGACAATGCGTCTTGGCGACGGCCGTTTCTGGCTAAGGCTTCCATCAACTGCCGATGGCTGCTCTCACGTAAATTATCAATTTCGAGCTGACGTTGGGCGAAGTGGATTGCTTGGTCGTAGTTGGCGTTTTGGATAGAAACGGCCGTAACTTGTTCCATCGCTTCCAACGCTTGCCGCCGATACAGTTCGCGCTGGTTATTGGCCCATTCCTCAAACGTTTCACTATCAGGCAAAAAGAAGTCCGCAAGGAAATTACCACGATACAGTTTGATCGCTTTTGGGGGAGCATCTTCAATTAACGATGTAAATGTTTGCACATCGGCAAAGTAGTCAGCGTCTGGATTGATTTGAATTGTTTGCCGGGTTGTAATGAGGAACGGAACTGCTTCGCCATTTTGCCTGTTTACTTCTGGAATTGTTTGGCGCAGCCGATAGGTTGTTTGGCGCAAGTTGGTCTGTGCTGATTTGAGGGGCATGCTCGGCCAAAGTAAATCCATCAACTGTTCGCGGGAAGACGGCCGTTCCGCCTCGCACACCAAATAAATGAGCAGCGCCTGCACACTTTTGGTGCGAAAACTGCTTATTGGCTCGTTATTGAGCCTAACTTCAACTGTTCCCAACAAAGATATCGATAGTTCAGCCATGAAATCGCTTATTCACCATCCTCTAACGCATAAGCTGATATTTGTTCTGCTGTCATTGCCGCCCCTGCAGTATAAGCAGCGGCATAGGTTTCCTCATCGATCATCTCCAGGATGAGGGCAATATCCCGATCCACATCGGTCTGCTCAATAGGCGGGCGAGGATCATTTATCTTTCGACGCCACGCGTCTGCCCAAGCAAAAAGACGTACCCCCTTTTCAGCCTGAGCATGTTGTACAGCTAAACTGGCTAAACCTTCTAATGAATAAATGATTCCAGTATACTCATTTATTTTTTTAAAATTTTGGTAGCTTTTGCTGAAAAGCTGTTTTGCCTCTACCAATCTACCTGTGCGAAGAAAAGCATAGCCCCCAAAAACAAGTGCCCAATCTTTTGCACCAGGCCTACCAGTTTGCTCACAAATGAATATCGCATTCTCAAAAGAAGTCTGTGCAGATGGAAAGTCGCCTAAATACACATACAACATGCCCAAAACAGTTAATGTCCAGGGGGTTCCTCTTGAGTCTAATGATTCCTGAATAGATAAACTTTCTTCCAAATTTGCCTGTGCTACCTCAAGATCACCTTGCCACATAGCAAGGTGGCCTAATGTGGACAATGTCCTAGCCAATCCTATCAAATCGCCCACTTCACGAAATAAGGATTCGCTTTCCTCAAGGTATATCAATGCTTGCTCATAGTCGATCTCTTTGTCTGCTAAAACAAGTAACCCTGCTGCAATCTCGCTTTTATACGCTAACGACCGCGCCAGCGTAAGACTCTCCAGCAATAACTGTTGCGATAGCTCGACTTGCCCCATATACCATTCCATCTGACCCAGTCGGCGCAGTGTACGTACCATCCCCAGCGAATCTTCTAGTTGTCGATATAAAACTAAACTTTCTTGCAATAGAAGCATACTGGTGTCGTACTCGGTAAATTCAAATTTGAACATGCCTTGCATCCACAAAGCATTGGCCTTGACAATTGGTTCGACCACCGCTTGGTCAAACAAACGGGTTAATCGCCCATCCATTTCACGAATGTTTCCTTGAACCTGAATCAACCACCAACTTAAAGCAAAAATGAGCCTTAATCCTGCTTCAATATCAGTTTTCTGGGCCCAATCTAGGGCCGTACGGATATTGTCAATTTCGAGTGCTAAGCGCTTCAGCCATACACTCTGATCCTTCCCCTTTAGGCCATGTTCGGCCGTTTCTGCTAACGCCAGAAAATAGATGAGATGCTTTCCTTGGTATGTTTCTACTTCTTCGGCTGCGGTTAATCGTTCTTGGGCATATTGGCGAATCGTTTCCAATAAATAGTAACGCGTTTCCTGACCTTGTTCACGCTGGGCAATCACCAACGATTTATTGACCAACTCATTGAGTAAATCGAGACATTCATAAACATGCAAATCATCGCCAGCACAAATGGCTTCGACGGCCTCTAGATCCATACCGCCAGCAAAAACGGATAAGCGCCATAACAAACATTGCTCCTCTTCAGTGAGTAGTTCCCAGCTCCAATCAATTAAGGCGCGTAAGGTTTGTTGGCGTGGTAATGCCGCCCGACTCCCTCCCGTCAAAAGTCGAAAACGATCATCCAGCCGATCTGCGATTTGGGTCGTTGTCAAAATCTTCATACGCGCTGCGGCTAGTTCTAAAGCTAACGGGATACCATCTAATTGTTGACAGATCTGTACCAGTGGCCTTACGTTGTCTGCCGTCACTTGAAACTCTGGGAGAACAATTTGGGCACGTTCTACAAAGAGGCGCATTGCCTCGTACTGCTCCCATTCATCTAAAAGTGATTGTTGATCATTTTGGGGAATGGTCAGTGGTGGAACATGAAACGGCCGTTCCCCAGGCACACCCAACGCTTCACGACTACTCGCTAGAATCTTAACATCTGCACATTGTTGCAAAATCTGCTGTACAAACTGGGCCACACCATTGATCAGATGTTCGCAATTATCGAGAATCAACAAACATTGTTTTTCTTGCAAATAAGCAAGCACCGATTCCAAGATAGGACGCTCTGCTGATTCTCGTAACCCTAAAGCAGAGGCAGTGGTTTGGGCAATTAAATTTGAGTCAGCAATGGGGGCCAGCTCCACCAACCAAACCCCATCGGGAAATGTTTCGTGCAAATTGCGTGCAACTTGTAAACAAAGGTTTGTTTTGCCAATACCTCCCACGCCCGTCAACATAACTAGCTGATTTTCACCAATTAAGTTGGTAATGGCTTCAATTTCTTTTTCGCGGCCAATAAATGAAGTCACACGTCGGGGCAAGTTGTGCATGGGTCGTTTACGTTGCTCCCTAAGCTGTACAACTGAACGTTGGGGTGTCTCTACTTTTTCTGAAAAATGATCTGCACGAATGGCTTCGACAAGTGTACGTGTCTCTTGCGATGGTTCTATTGCTAACTCATCTTGGAGTAGCTGTTGCAGGATTTGGTAATGAGAAAGTGCTTCTTGGCGACGGCCGTTTCTGGCTAAGGCTTCCATCAACTGCCGATGGCTGCTCTCGCGTAGGTTATCAATCTCTAGCTGACGGTGCGTGAGCGAGATCGCTTTCTCATAGTTGCTGTTGTGGATGGAAACGGCCGTAACTGTCTCCATCGCCTCCAACACCTGCCGCCGATAAACTTCTCGCCGATTATTTGCCCATTCCTCAAATGTTTCACTGTCGGGCAAGAAGAAATCCGCCAAAAAATCGCCCCGATACAATTCAATTGCTTGTTCAGGATCGTCGCCAACCAATGAAGCAAACTCATGGACATCAGCGAAGTAATCAGCTTTGGGATTGATTTGAATGGTTTTTCGATTGGTAATGAGGAAAGGTACGTACTTACCATTATTACCGTTTACTTCTGGAATGAGTTTACGCAAACGATACAACGTTTGCCGCAGATTGGCCTGAGCAGATGCTTGCGGCATTCTCGGCCAGAGTAAATCCATCAGTTTTTCGCGGGAAGACGCCTGCACTGAGCCGAGTCGAAGAGGTTGTTTCGTTTCACACACCAAGCAAACAAGTAAAGCTTGCTCACTTCGCGTCCGAAAAGAGTTCACTGGTTCATTATTCAGTCTAACTTCAAATGTTCCCAACAAAGAAATTGCGAGTTCTGACATATTAAGCCCCATTTTAACACATAGATTTTGGTCAAATTAAGATTTGGTAACGGTAAACCCCCTATTTTTTGACATTTTGGTTACGGTCGGCTGGCATACTGATATCAAGTTAATCAACGAGCAACCAAAGGTACAAAACAAGTGGAGGTGACATTGTCAAGAACAACTAAACCACAAGGTTTCTGAAAATCAAATCACAACCAT
>JBNKHS010000076.1:0-13272 GCA_050290485.1 Promineifilaceae bacterium (SeqCode)
GCCGCTACCGCTATGAAGCAATATTGATGCAGCATGTGCAAAAACGTGGCAAATATATTAAATCTGGACAGTCGGCAGCGTGCGAACTTTTGGTTCCTTATCGGGGCAATGTGTCACCCTTTACGGACAAGTATGGGGTACAGACAGACACGATGAACGGTGCCACCGCAGCCTTTACCTTTATGGCCGGAGATTTCGATTTGTCATTAACACACATTGTAACGGCCGATAATTCGAGTCAGCGCCATGCGGGTCGCATTTACCGTGGTGAACTACACGGGATTCCGGATGCAACATTGAATATCAACAGAAGCACGGGTGAATATACCCTTATATATGAAGACAACTCTCAAAACCCTGCAGTATACACCTTGCGCTTATGGCAGGGTCAACAAAGAACTTGGTCACAAAAGGCGGTAAAAAATGTCTGATATTTTACTTCAAAGTGGTTCGTACAATTATGATTCCAATAAACCGTATGAGATTCGGTTTTCAAATGCGACTGATATCATCCTTCCGTTTCAGGGGACGGTGGTTGTCCCTAACAATACGGTAGATGCCCAGTTTAGCGGATTGTATCGCATGATGTTTATGTCCTTGCTTTATCCAAGCAAAATCGACGGCGATATTAAAACATTCCCATTTTTAAGGGACGTTAATAATCGGCCGCTTACAGTTTCGGGGCCATGCCTTTTTATGGTCGCAGATGACACCTCATTTTTAGATGATATTGATCTGGGACAACTATTTGATGACCCGACGGAACTGCATAATCCTGCATTTAAGGCGAACACAGTGCTGAGCAGTACTGCACGATATTTCCTGATCCAATTTGATCCACCGGTTACATCATTACCTGGTGATTTGTTGCCATTCTCACGCAAAAAGAACTTCAAATTGGCGGGTCACTCAGAAACGAATGATGATCCGCTAAATTTGAAAAATGCGTTAGGTGGAGGTCCCTATCATGGCAAAATCCTTGCCTTTGATATTGCGGGTCAGCAAACAGAAGCATACAGCAGCTTGATTGCGTTGGGCGTCGATAAGCCCATTATTGGGGCACCAAATGCGGATGAAATGCGGGTTCAGTTTGTGAATAGTCATGGTCAACCATTAGATGAGACGGATTTTCCTTTATCAAAGTTAACGATGACGCCAACGTTGATTAAGCCGCCAAACTTTAGTACAGGTAAATATTTTACTTACAACACGGTGGCTGGCAATACTTTGAAGTTGAGTATTTCTGGTTTGGGATCTAGTGATTATAAAGAAAAGTTCCACTATGCTGGATTTTGGCCAGGTTATAGTACGGCGTTTGAGAAGATTAAGGATTCGGGTCTGGATATAGAACCTTTTGATGGTATTGGAGCCAATGATCCTAAACCGACTTTTATGCGCTTGGTTCTTTTCCATCCGGCTGATGAGTTTCAGGATACAGTTGGTGGTAATCTTAAGGTTCGCTCGTTTACTTATCATGGTGGTAAAGCGGGCGAGGAGGCTGTTTTTGAGGATAATGGTTTCCGTCTGTTTACGACGCGGAACAGTGTCAAACCGATGAATACAGGTGAAATCTTTTTTGGTGATTACTACAAAGAGGTAAGTAAGCTTAAAAAGGGCGATAAATTATTTCAAGCCAACTGGTTGGCGAATGCGCACTTGCATTTAAAAGGGTCGATGGCTTCTCGTCTTGTTTCCCCTAGTAATGCTGGCAGTGATCAGATTAACGATATTCTGGAACATATGCGTGATAATTCGTTGTACGTTCCTTTGGATGAGATCGATGAAGATGGTGTGCAAAATTATCTCATGTTGCCCAAGACGGCGTCTGCTTTGCAGCAGGTGGACAGTACTTTTGCGCTTGATGTGGAAACGAATCCTCTCGGTGATGAACTGCCGGAAAGTATGCAAAAGGGGTTTGTGCGGGCGGGGAGTGTATATGGTCTAAAATTACAAGGAGACCCCAACTTACTGGATCATACTTTTTATGCGTATTGGAAAAATCAGATGAAGCTGGTTAAAAACACAGTGCTCAACTTGGATGTCAGTGCTGTTCCTACGCTGACTCTGAATGATCCGGGAATTGCTTTCCTTGAGGATGTGATTCGGTTGGAGATTGATGATTCCGATCCACCGCAGGCGATTATCAAACGGTGGGCTCCGATTAATGGCGGGGGGGGGCTGCGTGAATGGTTGGGTGTACCTGCGCAAGATGATTTTGATTATGAATTGCTGGTCATGAATCTTGCGACTGGTTATACACATATTATTCCGTTGAACCCGGATGGCAGTGATCCATTCGCTACTGATTTGCTCCTCGCTAATTTGGGTGAGGACAAGGAGAATGGGGTTCCGGGGATGACGGGGGATGATGAGTTGGCGGTGGCGATTGTACAGAAACGGCCGTTTCCCGACCTAGATTTTGCTAACGATTTGATCACCCAATTCAAAACAGTTTCATACAGCGATACGGCGCACATCAATGGCATGGTGCCTCGTTTGACCACAGAATATGGCGGTTTGTTGCGCAGTGCCATTGCCAAAGAAGTGGAAGTACGTGCCTTGAAATGGGATCACATCTTGAACAATTTAGAGAGCACCGATTCCAATATTGTCAATGGACACAACAACAACCAACAAATTGTGGCCACAATTAATCGCGCCATTGATGGTCGACGTGGCTACGCCCTGATAGATCAATCGACGCGTGAACTGGGTGCATGGCATCAGAAGCCAACTGTGATTATGAAAAAAGTGGATTCTGATGTCGTTGGTGGTGATCAGCTGTTTAAAGGGATTGCCTATTTAGGCGGCATGGACATGGCCCTTGGTCGTTGGGATGGGGATTATTATTATGAGCGTGACCCTGACCGGCAATCGGGCAAGAAGTATGATGTACAAATCAAAATTGATGGGGAGGCGTCATGGGATGTGCTGCGCAATTTCCATCATCGTTGGCGGGGCATGGATGAATTCTACAAACGTAATGATGAAATGTGTCAACCACGGAACGTTTCGCAAGAACTTCTTGACGATGTTGCTCTTGATTTTGGCAAAGAACATGTGCCCAATGTGGAAACAAAGCCGGTGAAATTCCCTAAAAGCGAGGCATTTGTACAAATAAATCGCACCATTCCCCCATTATCTTGTTTTGCCAATGATAATATGCCCCCCATTGATGGTATTGTGGTTGACAAACACAAAGGTGAGCTTGGTTCTCGGGCATCATATCTCAAAGCGATTGGCAATGCGCGTAAGTTCATCATGATCAATGAACAATACTTCTTTAGCCCTGAGGTGGCCAAAGCGGTACGGGATGCGCTAGTTAAGCCAGATGGTCCAGAGTTTGCGATTATTGTCTTGCCGATGAAGCTTTCCGAGTCGAAATATATTGATCCCTTGTTCTTTAAGTTAAGAGAAAAGATGATCAATGTCTTGCGTTATGGGTATGAAGAACATCCGCTGGTAACAAATCCGTGTGGACAGATTTCGGCAAGGACCGAAATCACAGCCAACCCTGACATTAGTGACCGTTTAGCCATCTTAACGCCGATGAACTACGATGGGATCAAGGTTTACTGCCACTCTAAACAGATCTTGGTTGATGATGTGTGGATGACCATGGGGTCGGCAAATATGAGCAATCGTGGTTTGACTTATGAAGGGGAAATCAATGCGGCTGTGATGGGGCAGAAGATGTACAAAGGTGGCAGCCATGTGGTGCGTGAACAGCGGATTGAATTGAGTCGTCGCTTGCTTGGTTTGCCCAAAGCGTATCGTTCGGCTTTGCACGATCCGTATGCCATGTTCCGTTTGCTGAAAGCAATTGAAGCGCAGGAAGATAGTGTGGATTTGAATATTTATCCACTCGATCCTTTGGTGAAGCGCCTAGACCCGGTCTATGTCGCCGAACATTACCCCAATGATGATGCTTACAATAAAACAATTAGTTTTGTCGCTAATGTTGATGTCAACGATCCTTCCTTTAATTATTGGGTATGTTATCTGTTGGATGCAGACGGCCGTAATTTGCAAGTAGATCGTCTTGGTTATTTGGCACGCATGTTGGGCTTAAGCAAACACCTTTCTTTTGCGACTGGTAATATGGGCATTTCATTTGACGCTGAGAGTGAAAATGGCATTTCTCAAGCGATACTAAACGGCAATAGTGTTTCCATTAAGATTTCCACAACCCTAACTATTGAAGATGAGAATGGAGCGACAACAGTTGAAGGACCATTTTTACAGGAAGATTATCCGTTGGAGTATGTTAATGGAGTGGTGCAGTTGAAAGATTTGCCCACAAATGAATTGTCTATAACGATTTCGACAACGGATGAGGTAAAAGTAGAAGCCACCATAGAATCTGTGGGGTTTAATTTGAACCTTAAAGGCATTGGTGGGACAACGACTTTATTAGATTATCGTGGTGAATACACCTTTGTTCCTGATGATATTGGTATCAATTTGGGCGATATAATAAATGCACCACTTCGGGTTACGGGTTCAGGTGGTTATGATCCGGGTCCGTACTTGCCGAAATAACGAATTGGATGAACTGTTTGGTGGTTCATTTCGTTACAAGATTTCCAGGAATGAACCACTGACTATTGTCGGTAAAATAATTTGCTCGTCCATCATGCAAGGTCGTTGGCAACAATACCACAGATCACCTGTATCAATGTAAACGGCCGTATCTTGACATTTGTCGGCACCCAGATCTATTGATTGTTAGCTTGCCATAGAAAAGTTGTACCCTAACTTGGGTAAAATATATGGTATCGTTAAAGCGTATAGAATAAAGCATTTGCAATGTGGTATGTCAAATAGGTGGAAAGGAAAATGGCAACGGATTCGCATCGTTTCAAATCAATGGCGGCGGCACTGGAAACACCGACGGCCGTTTACGAATTACGGGTAGATCGCCAGGAAGACCCAGACGTATTGTGGCAATCCGTCGATAAATTTACAAATTTACAACGCCTTGATTTAAGCGGATTGAAGGGATTTGCGGAATTGCCCGCTGTGTTGGCTGTGCTCGACTTGACTCATTTGCTGATTAATTTCACCGATGTGGCCACCATCTCGCCAGATCTGATTGCCGCTTGGCCGAATTTGCACACGCTGCATATTGCATTTACAAAAATCACCCAATTGCCAGATTTGTTGTGGCAACGGCCGTTACAAAGCCTGCGAATCGAAAACCTGCGCGATTTTGCCTTCCCGGAACAGGTGTGGCAGATAACGACGCTGCGTGAACTGCTGGCGTACAACACGCCTCTCTCTAAATTGCCTGACGCGATTGGTAACCTGACTACATTAGAGAAATTGGATATTGGTTCTTCACAACGCACGTTAACGGCCGTTCCCGACAGCATCGGCAACCTAACCAACTTGCGCGAGGTGCGCATCTGGGGGCATTTAACCGAACTGCCAGAGACTGTTGGTCAGTGGCGTCATTTAGAAAAGCTGGATTTGACGGGGAACCATCTCACCACTTTGCCCTCAACTATTGGCCAACTGACCAATTTGCGTGATCTCGATGTGCACGATAATCTGCTAACTGCATTGCCTCCTGAAATGGGTCAGCTGACTAATCTCGCTAAACTTAATGTCAGTGCTCGTTTCAATCAACCCGAAGAAGGGTTGCAAATGCTGCCCCCAGAGATTGGGCAACTCGTCAATCTCGACGTGCTCACGCTCAACCATGCCCAACTCACTGAACTCCCCGCCGAGATTGGTAATCTGACGAAGTTGCGCTGTTTTTATGTGCGCAAAAATCGATTAACGGCCGTTCCTGCCTCTATCACCCAACTCACCAATTTGCAATATCTCGATTTACGGGACAATCAATTGAGCTGTTTGCCAGATGGCATGACACAACTGAATAATTTGCGCGCCCTAGAACTAACAGGCAACAATTTCCCACAATCGGAAATTGATAAACTGCATGTACTCAAAAAGGCCAGCACACGCTATTTGGAGATCAAAATGCCGCGTCTTATCAACCAAAAACGGCCGTCGATCCCTGACCATGCGTACACCACCGATCTCAACCCCGACATTTACACCTTGGCACAAGGTTTAGGGGCTGTGATTAAAATGACGGAGCGTGGGGATGATGAATGGGTAACAACTGGAAACGGCCGTTATCAAATGCCTGAACCACTGCGCCAATTCATGTCCAATATTCATTGGCCCTTCGCGCATGAGTACCAATGGGAAGAAGATGGTGAAACCGAGATGTGGATGCTGCAATTTGTCCATGCCGAGTTAAATGAGTACGAATGCAGTTTTCATCGCCCACTGTTTGGCATTGCTTTTTATGATCGTGGCAACTACTTTCTCCTTGTCGATATGGCCGATCCTCATCCCCAAGATCCACTGATTTATACTCTTGACCATGAATCCTTCGACGACCATGAGCCAAATAGATTGGGATTACGGCTTTCCGAATTGCTAGCCAAACTGACAATAGAGATAAAATGAATGAAACGTGCCTAGGTAGTTTGCTGTAATTTTAAAATTAGCCCCGTGCTTTGTAACCTCCATGAGGTCAATTTCCTCTATGGGTTTTGCCCAATTTTAAGAAAAATCTTAGTGGATACTTTTTTTACCCATCTTCTCTTTTTACAAATTTTTACTGCATCTTAACAGGCATCCTTCTTGTAATACCTCAAGGGATCATTTAGAATGTGGGTTAATCAAAGATATCAACAGTTAGTCTTTCTCTACAAACAATCATCGCGCATAATTCTTGTAAGTCATCTCAGCCTTACGTTGCAAACATTCAAATTAAAATAAAAAGAGAATAACAAATGCCTTCGCTAATTCAAGAAGATTTGGCTCAACCTGGCACACATGCTTTTATCATTGGTGTCAGTGAATATTTACACCTCGAAGGTGGGCATGACCCTACACAAAAAGGATCACAGTACGATATGGGTCAGTTAACTGCCGCCGCCCGATCCGCATCAGAATTCGCAGCTTGGTTGCTAAATGTTTATGCAAATGATCAAGCGCCACTCAAAAGCTTACGTGTATTACTGTCCCCATCCCCAAATGAAGAAATACATCCTGATATTGCAGCACTTCTTGTGGGTGATTATGCAGCTACACGGGATAATGTTGCGCAGGAACTTGGAGCCTTTCAAATTGCTAGTGACTCCCATGTAGACAATGTTGTTATTGTTTATGTGGCTGGCCATGGTGTCCAGCTTACCAAAAACGGGGCAATTGTATTGCTGCATGATTTTGCTGCTGATCGTTATCTCCGTGAATTGGATGGTGCTATTGATATGGCTGGAGTGCATGCTGGGATGAATCATCCCGGTACGGCCAAAACCCAATTTTGGTTTGTAGATGCTTGCCGACAAAAGCCCGCAATTGCACGAAAGTTTGAAAGTTTAACGGGTGCAGCCATAAGCTTAGATGTTCCCAATCTGGTTACTGAAACTTCTCCTATTTTTTATGCAGCAACCACAGGAAGTGATGCATATGCTCGTATAGGTGGCACTACCTTGTTTTGTGAAGCATTGCAGTGGGTATTGGCAGGAAATGGAGCAACAGGGCCTGAACCAGATAATGGTATTGATTATTGGCATATATCAGTGACGGATCTGATTAAAAAACTACCAGATCGTGTCAGGGCACTGGCGGCAGAAGCAAATATTGATCAATCAGTTTACCCAACGGGAAATGTTCAAGAAGCTGTTTTTCATAAATTTGAGATTACGCCTTCTGTCAATTTGAAAATTGAGCTTATTCCTGAGGATGCAAGAACTACCAGTCGGGGAACGCTTAAACAAAATGCCACAATTCCTATTATTGAGAATTTTGATCAATGGCCGATACAAAAACAAGTTGATGCTGGTCTTTATCTTTTAAACATTGAGGCAAGCGCACCATTCGTAACCTACACTAACATTTTGCAACTGAAGCCACCTGTTGAAAACAGAGAAATTAGTGTAAATCCATAAGGAAATCTGATGAATACGGAAGGAACCCTTCGAGTCAATTTAAAATCGGATTCATATTTTATTAGTGAAAACATGCCTATTGAGGTACGTGACAGCAAGATGGCATTAATTCATCGAACGAACAACGAACGAGAATTTGAGCTGCCAGCCGGATTATATGAAGTCAGTGCTTTTCTGGAAGACGGCCGTAAACATAGCCAACTTGTTCAAGTAAAAGAAGGCGAGAACACTCCTGTCGAGTTCAGTATAGACGTGGCATATCAATCTAAGAATGTCTCTCAAATTTTAGAGGAAGAACCCGAAACACTTTCGTTTACTGATCTAATATCCCAACCTGATGAAGAGCCCACTTATCATGTCCCAATTCAGCTAGTCGAAGTAGACGGGGCTGTTCTTGAAAACCAAACTCCGGCTGGATTTATCTTCAAATGTACAAATGAGCCAGATTCTGTGCCCACAGCACAGATGATATTTGGAGATAAGCAATACAAAATTAGCCTTCCCCTCAGTAATGATAGCCGAGAACCCGAGGGAAATACTTGTATGGTTGGAATCGAACAAATGAAAGCAGGGCCTCATTTGCATGCTTGGATAGCGCCTGCACGTACCGTAGCCAATACATTACAAAATATGCTGGCCTCAGGATATGTTATACACGCTGGTGAAGTGGCTGATAAAGCAGTTGATTTATTAAGAGATAAATATTCTGATCCTACGGGTGCAGCTTTAGGTGCATTAATTTTATACAAAGTGGGGCGCTTAAAGAGTCGTATTAGTTGGGTAGAAAATCTCACACGCGATTTTGATTGGTTACCTGACGGGAAAGTATTGCTTGCTATTTCCAATTTTCCTCACAACAAAGACGAAGCCCTTGACTATGCCCTTAAAGCAAGCAAACAACGAATATTATACACGGAAAGCTATTCCTTATTACTGGGCTTATTACGACGTTGGCCTAAAGGATATGAGGACAATCGAATCAAGGAGGCTATTACCCGCTTATCTCTCAATTCGCCCTACATTGATTGGGATTCAATTTGCTTGAGTCATTCAATTGAAGGGGAAAATGATTAATGTTAGAAATTAGAATGTTGCCAGCACGGCAAGGTGATGCAATTTGGATTTGCTGGGGAGAGTCAGATAATCCGTATCAGATGATAATTGATATGGGGACGGAAGAAGTTGGTAAATGTATCTACGACGAATTAATTAGTTCACCAGAAACACAACAAATATTGGAGCTTCTCGTCGTAACTCATGTAGACCGCGATCATATAGGTGGTGTTTTGACGTGCTTGGCAGAAGCTGATCCGCTTCCTAATTTGGAGATCAAAGATATTTGGTTCAATGGGTTTTTACATTTAAGTGGGAAATTTGTGAAACAACCGGATAGCCATGTAGGATTAGGTGCGGGAGAAAATGGCTTACTTGAACCAATGGGGCCTGCTCAAGGCGAAAGACTTTCTGGGTGGCTAAAAGAGCAAAAATGGAACCGAGAATTTAACGGAGGCCCTGTTGTACGCCCCCTTGAGCAGCCATTCAAGACAGTAACCCTTCCTGACGACTTGAAGTTGACCATACTAGGGCCAACACAGCAACGACTAGAAGAATTTATAGATGATTGGGCAGAAGAAGTTAAAAAAGCTTTGGAAAAGGGCACACTTGCTGAAGTTCCGACTGGAATAGAGGCGATGGGGGCTAAAAATCCACCTCAGTTAGAAACAAAAGTAGATCTTGAAATTCTTGCAGAAGAGCGAACGCGTTCCGACAAGAGCCCTGCAAATGGCAGCAGTATTGCCCTGTTACTGGAATATCGCGGACGCAAGATCCTCTTGGCCGGTGATGCCTTTCCAGATGATTTAATAGAAGCAATAGAAGCTTTTTCCCCCAATGAGCGACTCAAGTTAGATGCGTTTAAACTGCCACACCATGGCAGTAAGAAAAATGTATCCAAATCTTTGGTTGAATCTGTCGATTGCGTACGTTGGCTACTTTCCACAGATGGAACTCAACATCATCACCCTGATCCAACAGCACTTGCCCGCATCATTACTTATAGCGAATTGCGGCCGCCATACTTATTGTTTAATGTGCCCAGTAAATATAATGGGTGGTGGGATAATGAAGCGTGGCGCTCTCAATTCGATTATAAAACCGAGTATGGTACGACAGAGGATGGTTTGACATTACGATTCGAATAATATCTTAGTTGGATAAGTTTGTTTCCTTATTTATATAGGAGGGAAAAATGAATATTGGAATGGCTCTTTCAGGTGGTGGATATCGTGCTACGGTTTTTCATTTAGGTGTGTTGGAATGGTTTGCCCGTACTGGGCATCTTGGGGATGTGAAATTCCTGTCTACAGTTTCGGGTGGCAGTATTTGTGTTGGTCTCATTTATGCAGCAGCTGAAAATAAATGGCCTAACGATAGCGAATACAGTAGAGAAGTCGTACCGAAAATAAAAAAGTGGTTGACGACGGTGGACTTACAAAAGTCAATAATTATTAGGGGCATTTTTAGTCCATTTAAAACACGCGCAGATGATCTTGCTAAACTGATGGAAAAGCACTTTGAGATGAAGGGCACTTTGCAGGATATACCATCGGCTCCGCGTTTAATCATCAATGCGACTACTTATGAAACAGGCAAACTCTTTCGGTTTGAGCAACGACGAATGACAGATTACTTGTTAGGAGGCGTGCAAAAGCCTCAGATTAAGTTGAGCGAAGCTGTTGCTGCATCTGCTGGATTTCCAGTTGGGATTGGTCCGTTGGTGTTAAAACCTGCTGATTATGATTGGTTTTCCTTTGAAAATGGTTTGTTACAAAATCCTATCCCCACCCCTCCTTTTAGTAGATTACATCTTTGGGATGGTGGTGTTTATGATAATCTTGCAGATGAACCGCTATTTAATCCAGGCGCAGGTTGGCGCAAAGGCGTCGATTTTCTGGTCGTGAGTGACGCTTCTGGATTGTTTGATGATCATGAAGCATATAGCCCTGGTGTCGAGCCTTTAAAACGGTTACTGGATATTGCGACGAGTCAGGTACGTGCGGTACGTGCACGTGCTTTGGTTGCTCAGATGGAAGATGAGCCCGGTACGGGTGTCTTTTTGCAAATTGATAACCCTGTAGAAAAAATTATGAGAAGGGCTCTCGATAGAGGACCAATCAAGAAGCCAGCACCAAGTGGGGCACTTAATCGTGTTCTTGATGACGATGATGTTGAGAAAGCGGCTCGCATGCCCACACATATTCATGATTTAAAAGAGAGTGAATTTAATTTGCTGTTTCGCCAAGGCTTTGAGGTTGCTAACGCGACTTATTATGGTTATATCAACGCGGATAAATGGTTGAATTACAATTGATGTAGAAAGCGCGTTTCAGAGTTGAGCAGCTGTTGGTCAAAGAAGGAATAGCTTAAATCTGGTCGCTTATATGGGTGAACATGGTTTCAGTCTAGCGATTGTGCCTTAGTTAAGGAGGAAAACATGAAAGTAATCCTACCTATGATGGTTCAGGATCAGGCATTGGCTGGTTATAGTAAGCTGGTGGAAGGATTTACGGTTACAACTGAACCGTACTTTCTTGACGGACCAGTAACTGAGCGAGTCGCAATTCTTGATTTTGATGAAAAAACAGGTGAATTGTTACCATCTACTCCTTTTTTTTCATTATCTCCAACCAAAGCATCTGGTTCGCGCGGCGAATACAGAATAACTGAAGAAATGAAGTTATTTAATTGGGTTGATGGTAAGCAGGTATATCGAATAGATACACGAGATTTCAACCGTGTCAGTTTATTGGCCACGATTCTAAAGACGATGGCGTTGTTTGAGGATGATTTGGTACTTGGCCGAAAATTACATTGGGCGTTTGATAATCCGCAACTTTTGGTCATTCCACGTGCTGGACTTTGGGCTAATGCGTTTTATCAACGAGAAACGCAAAGTTTACAATTTTTTTATTTCCCTAAGGCTTCTGTACAAGATGATGGAGAGACAATGGTCTACACAAGTCTCTCGCGCGATATCATTGCTCATGAAACAGCACACGCGATTTTGGATGGTATCGTACCTGATATTTATGATGCTTCGACTCCACAATCTCTTGCAATTCATGAAGCATTGGCTGATTTAACGGCCGTAATTCTTGCATTTCAAAGTCGTAATTTGGCAACGGCCGTACTTGAGAGCACGGGGGGCAAAATCAATTTTCCAAATGAATTCAGTCGAATTGCTGAAGAATTTGGTCAAGAACATTCGGGTGGGGATGCATTACGCCAGCTTGCAACCCAACCTGATATGAAAAAGGTGAACCAAGAGCCACATAGTTTGAGCATCGTCTTGAGTAGTGCGCTTTATGAATTAATGATGTTTTTGTATGAAGCCCAATGGGATATCGAGATGAAAGCATTAGAGAAGAAAAACGAGAGTCTACCAGAAGATAAAAAATATAAAGACACACGTCTTTCTTCATCAGGTAAAGCATTGGCATTATCCTCAATGGCGTTTGCACGGATTGTTTTTGGGGCGCTCGACTTTTTGCCGCCAGGTGAAGTTTCATTTGCAGATGTAGGACGGGCAATTATTGCTGCGCAACGAAACTTAATTGCTCACGATGCTGTTCCTAAGCAGAAAAGGCAAAATGCCAAACGGCGTGTAGCGGTATTACTGGATGCATTTCAAAAAAGGAACATTCCTTTGGCAGATGGTTCCCCTTTATTGCAAACGGATTTTCCTGAAAACCTACTTGAAAATGTTGATCTGCAATCCCTTGAGGAAAGTGATTGGGCTGCGTATCAATTTGCGCACCAATATAGAGAGTTACTTAGGATTCCCCCTGATATTCCTTTCAAAGTTTCGCCTCGATATACAGCTGATAAGCAGTTAGGCTCCAAACGGAGTCCACTTTATCAATATCAACTCATTTTTAAAGTGAGCTGGGATCAGGTTGAACCGATTGGTTTTGATCATACGTTGCTCCCAAATCAACGTCGCGTCGTTGTGGGTACAACATTCGTCATCGATCTTGATGAGCAGAAGCCCATCGCAATTTTGCATACAGATCAGAATTCAGACCTGCAATCTGGAAGGGATGAGCTGCTTAAACTACTGCTTGAACGAGATATACTCCATTTTGGAGATGCCGCTTTCGGGCCAACAAATGAAATGCGAGATGGGGTTATACAGGCAGATGAAACAGATGGCGCACTTAAATTATATGGTGTATCTCGTATGCTGCATATTGCGACTACCTAGGCAACTAGAAGATTCCTTTTATGGACGCTTCTT
>JBNKHS010000077.1:0-13170 GCA_050290485.1 Promineifilaceae bacterium (SeqCode)
ATTGCCCAAACGTTTGTGGAACATGGTGCGCCACTATCAATTCACAGCGCGGCTGCTTTTGGCGATTTGGAGACCGTGCAAAAATGGGTTGAGCGTTGGACAGGTTATTTGGATGAAGTCGCGACTGATGGCTTTACGCCCTTGCAACTTGCTTGCTTTTTTAACCGTGAGGATGTTGCCTTGTGGTTGATTGCACAAGAGGCTAATGTTACGGCCGTTTCCCAAAACGGCATGTCGATTCAACCGATTCATGCGGCGTGTTCAGCCAACAACATCACCATTGTCCGTGCACTGCTTGAACATGGTGCTGACGTCAATGCCAAACAAGCAAATGACTTTACGCCGCTGCATACGGCTGCCGATAATAATGCAACGGCGTTAGTAACGCTTTTACTGGAACATGGCGCGGACAAAACGGCCGTAACCAACGATGGCCAAACAGCTTACGATTGGGCGGCAAGCAAAGGAAACGAGGCCGTTCTTACACTGTTGCACCCACAATAAACACAAGTTTGATCGCATGGAGGTGTTTATGCCTAAAGTAAAATTTACCACCCATCTTGTCCGTTACTTCCCAACTTTAGAAAATCCAACAACAGCCGAAGGAAATACCGTCGCTGCTGTCGTGGACAACCTCAATAAAGCATATCCTGGCTTAGCGGATTACATTGTGGATGAACGTGGTGTGCTGCGCAAACATGTCAACATTTTTGTGCGTGGTGACCTCATTCATGATCGCCAAACATTACAAGATGCAGTCACAGCAGAGGATGAGGTTTTTATATTTCAAGCGTTGTCAGGCGGGTAAATTCACAATTAGTATTCAGTTTTCAGTGGACAACCATTCCCAAATACAACACTGAAAACTGAATACCGATCACTGTTAACGGTTCATCGCGCATCCCTCATAATTTTGAAAAGGAGATTCGATCATGCGTAAAGATAGACTCGTATTGGGCACACGAAAAGGTTTGATTGTTTTACAGCAAAACGGCCGTAAATGGGAGAGCCTAAACTTTGTTTTTCCCGGTGTGCCTTTTTCCTATGCAATGGTAGACCCGCGCACAAACATATTGTGGGCCTGTGCCGATCATGGACATTGGGGGCAGAAACTGTACCGTTCACATGATGGTGGGGCAACGCTAGAAGAAGTTGCTGCACCAGCTTATCCTGAAGATGCCACCATTTATGATGTGTGGGCAGATGGTGCCCAAAAACCGGCAACAGTGACCTATCTTTGGATGGTCGTTCCCGGCCCAGCAGAGCAACCCAATGTATTGTACATTGGCTCAGAACCGGGTGGACTTTTCCGTAGTGATGATGGCGGCGAAACGTGGCATCTAATGGATGGGTTGTGGGATCATCCTTCTCGTGAAAAGAATTGGTTTGGCGGAGGACGCGATCAAGCAGGATTGTGTAGTTTGGTCATCGATCCGCGTAACAGCAACCATCTTTTTGCTGGGATTAGTGTTGGTGGTGTTTATGAATCGGTCGATGGTGGTGAAACCTGGCAGGGACGCAACAAAGGCTTGCGTGCCGATTTTCTACCGGAACCTTTTGCTGAATATGGACATGATCCGCACTGTTTGCTGGCTGCGCCTTCAAATCCAGATGTGTTGTGGCAGCAAAATCATTGTGGCGTTTTTCGTTCTGTTGATGCTGGCCAAACATGGACAGATGTTTCTGAAGGCCCGGTTAAGTTTGGCTTTCCCATTGTGGTTGATGCAAAAGATCCAGACACAGCGTGGGTTGTTCCTGGGGTGAGCGATGAACAACGGATGGCTGTTGACGGCGCACTGTTTGTCGGGCGTACAGAGGATGGCGGTAAAACCTGGCAGCATTTGCGTAACGGGTTACCCCAAGAAAATTGTTACGACATTGTCTTCCGCCACGCGCTTGACTTAGATGGAGACCGGCTTGTCTTTGGTAGTACGTGTGGCAATTTGTTTTACTCGGAAAATCGGGGCGATTCTTGGGAATCTTTGGGCAATTACTTCCCTCCGATTTATTCTGTGCGTTTTGCTTGATGTTATTAAAGAGTGGAGAAAATTAGAAATGTTAATTGCTGAAAATTTTGCAAAAGCAACAAAATTTATTAAAGAAAATGCCCGCTTGCTGGATTTGCGTAAGTTTGAGTATGAGTTTGAAGGAGGAACGGCCGTATCTGTTTTGGATGCACTTTCTTCTTATCAAAATGAGGATGGTGGCTTTGGGCATGCCATTGAGCCTGATTTCCGTTTGGTCAACTCATCACCGATGGCAACTTCAGTTGGCTTACAACACTGCCTTGCTGTGGACGCCCCCGCTGATCATCCTGTTGTCCAGAAAGCGATTGGCTATTTGGTGGAGACGTACGATCGCGAGCATGGCTATTGGCCTTTCTTCACAGATACGGCCGTAAATGATTACCCACATGCGCCATGGTGGCATCGCGACGAAATTGTGCCACCGAGTGAGGAGAATTGGCCCAATGCCAGTGCTGAATTGGTTGGGTACATTCACCATTATCGGCAATGGGTTCCCACCGAATTTTATGATCAACTCATGACGCGAGCTAAAGAAAATTTAGAAAGTACAGAAATTTTAGGATCTTTTTTTGATTGTTTGTGTTGGGAACGAACGGCCAAATTAGTGCCTGAACCAATGCGTACCCAAATTGGGACGAAAGTGCATAAATCGTATGTGGCCATGCAACTGGGGGATATGGATGGTTTTCAGGAAGCCCCGATTTTTGCAGTAGCTCATCATCCAGAAGCAGGTTTTTCCAAAGCTTATCCTCAAAAAACGGCCGTCTTACTGCAAAAGTCAATCAAGCAACAACAAGAGGATGGGGGCTGGTGGCCTATGTGGCAATGGGGGCAATATGAAGATGTCTGGCCAATTGCCCAACGAGAATGGGCTGGCATATTGACGCTGGAAGCGTTACATGCATATAAACAGTTTGACCTGCTTGCCAAAGATGTATAAATACATTGTTTCATAAAAACTTTGAACTTTGAGACGAGGCCTGAGCCTGCCGAAGGCTGGCTTGAACGCCAATCAACAATCGCTTTGGCTTCAGCAAGCTCAGCCACCGCTAGATTCAGAGTATTTGCACTTTCTTTGTCATTCCCGCGTAGGCGGGAATCCAGATTTTGACGAGTGGATTCCCGTATTCACGGGAATGACAGTTAGGCTGTAAAGTTTGAATCATTTATGAAACAGTGTATTAAGCCAACTAAATAAGCTTATATGACTCTTTTGTCATTTATAGTTGCCATAAATCAAACGCAAACGTATCATAGTGGTATTGTCAATAAAGCTCATTCTCGGCTAGTACTGAAGCAAACTTTTTGCTGAATGCACCGTATGTGAATTTGCTTCAGTTTAACTGTTTCGCAACGACCAACAGGCAAGACTTTTTTAGCGAAACAGTGGATTGAGAAGTACGAGGAGTATAAACCGAATGGCACGAAACGTGATACATATTGAAAAGTGGGCACGTCAGCATACAGCTACTGAAGCGGAACTCAAGCAGATATTAATCAGTGAAGGGTTAGAACCGTTAACGTGGTCTGCTGAGGCAGGGGATGTGTTTGCCGAGCATGTACACAGTTATCATAAAACCATATATGTTGTGTCTGGGTCAATTACATTTGGGTTCCCTATTGATGGCGATCCGACGGTGTTAACTATTGGTGATCGTCTTGATCTGCCGGCTGGCGTACGCCACAATGCGGTTGTGGGGCCAAATGGAGTAAAATGTTTAGAAGCTCAAAAATAATATATTTTTGGGAGCCAGCAAGCGAGGTGCAAAAATGGAATATACAAATTTAGGCCGAACGGGGTTGAAGGTTTCGCGCATCTGTTTGGGGATGATGAGTTATGGCACACCCGAATGGCGCGATTGGATACTTGATCTTGAGGCAAGTCGTCCCTTTGTGAAGCGTGCTTTAGATTTGGGGATCAACTTCTTTGACACAGCTGATATGTACTCTCTAGGTGTCAGTGAAGAAGTGACTGGTAAGATTCTTTTGAAAGAAGTTAACCGTCACGAGATTGTTTTGGCTACCAAACTGTTTATGCCCATGAGTGACGATGTCAATGATCGCGGTTTATCGCGCAAGCATATCATGGACAGTATTGATAACTCTTTGCGTCGTTTGGGCACAGATTATGTTGATCTCTATCAAATTCACCGCTGGGATTACAGTACACCAATCGAAGAAACGATGGAGGCATTGCATGATGTGGTGAAGTCTGGCAAGGTGCGCTACATCGGTGCATCGAGTATGTTTGCCTGGCAATTTGCCAAAGCACAATACACGGCCGATTTGCATGGTTGGACACGATTTGTTTCCATGCAGAACCATTACAATTTGGTTTATCGTGAAGAAGAGCGGGAAATGAATCCATTTTGTGTGGATCAGGGTGTCGGGCTCATTCCTTGGAGCCCATTGGCGCGCGGCTTCTTAGCAGGGAACCGCACGCGTGATAAAGGGGGCGATACGGCACGATCTAAGAGTGATGAATTTGCGCACAATATGTATTATCAAACAACGGATTTTGATATTGTGGATCGTGTCGTGGCTATGGCTAATGAGAAAGGGGTGACTCCTGCGCAAATTGCGCTTGCCTGGATATTGCACAAGCCGGGCGTTTCAGCGCCAATCATTGGGGCGACTAAAATGCATCATCTGGAGCAAGCTGTAGAAGCTGTCGCTATTGAGTTGAGTGAAAGTGAACTGGCGCATTTAGAGGAACTTTATCAGCCGCACCCTATTTTAGGACATGGATAGTGGGTGATTCAAAAATAGCTTGACACTTATTTGTGTCATTCTCGCGTAGGCGGGAATCCACTCGGCTAACCTATGGATTCCCGTTTTCACGGGAATGACAATTGCAAAGTTAACTCCATGTGTTTATGAACCATACTAGGTTAGTTGCTGATTTAATTGGTGTTTTGATGAATGGGCAAGTTGATGGTAAATGTTGCCCCTTCATCAGGCACGCTACGCGCGGTAATGGTGCCATTGTGGCGATTGACAATTTTGCGACAGATGGCGAGCCCAATGCCTGTGCCTTCATATTGGGAACGGCCGTGTAGCCGTTGAAAGAGAGCAAATACACGTTCTGCAAATTCATCTTCAAAACCAATGCCATTGTCGCTTATTGCAATGGTTGCTTGATTCTCGGCTTCTTGCACCTGCACTTTAATTTTGATGATTGGTGACACCCCATCACGATGGAATTTTAAAGCGTTGCTGATTAAGTTTTGCAGCAGCTGACGTATTTGTACGGCATCTGCATCTATGGTGGGCAAGGTGTCGGCAAAGATAATACCGTTTACTTCTTCAATTCTTGTTTCGAGATCCGAGAGTACATTTTGTAGAATGAGATTAAGATTAATAGGAGCAAATGGTTGTGCCTGAGTGGTTACTCGTGAGTAATCGAGCAGGTTGATGATCAATGTTTGCATCCTGTCGGCTGCGTCTTGCATACGACTGAGATAGTCGAGCCCGCGCTCGTCGAGGACATCGGCATAACGGGATTCGAGTCGGCTGCCAAAGGCTCGTACTTTGCGTAACGGTTCTTGCAGATCGTGGGACGCGGCATAGGCAAAATCTTGCAGTTCTTGGTTGCTGCGCAGTAGTTCGGCCGTATAGGATTTAAGTTGTTTTTCGGCTTGTTTGCGTTCGTTCACCTCCAGTTCGAGATCGTTTAATAAGGTATGTAGCTGGTCGGTCATATTGTTGAAGGAGAGAGCGAGGGTTTGAAATTCAATAGGGCCGGAAGGTGTTGCTTTTTTGCCTAAATTTCCTCTGGCCATGTCTGAAGTAACGGCCGTTAAATCTTCAATTGGTTTACTCAGCCAGCGTGCAATTAAAATGCCAATGAGGATAGCCATGACGGTGGCTAAGAGAGTCGCTAAAAAAGCCAATGTTGTTAATTGATCTACGATTGCCAATGCTTGTTTGCGTTGTTGTTGAATGATGATCGTCCACCCTAAATCGTTTAACTCCGCATAATCTGGTGGTGAAATTAAGGCACTAGAGCTGTAAATGTAACTTTCTCCATCGGCACCTTGACGCAGCTGCCAATCATTGTGGTCACTGTCCATATTGATGCGCGATAAATCTAAAAAATGTGATTCTTGAGCAAGTTTTTCGGGATGCGAACGATAAAGAATTTCGCCGTGAGTATCGACTACAAGAATTTCGCCCGATGATTCTTCGGGCAAGGTGGCTTCTCGTAATGATTGCAGGTGATTTAATTGGATAACTGACTGCATGACACCACGGGAAACGGCCGTATACGGTGCTTCTACTGTAAATGCAATTTGTAATGTGGATTCTCCACGGGCATCTTCATTTTCCCGAATAAAAACATTGTCGCTATATTTTTCTTCCCACGCATTTTGCCACCAATCTGCTTGACCAAAATAATAGCGATCTGGACGTGTGCCCCCAGTCGCTACGAGGCCACCAAAACGATCCGTTAAGAGCAATTGTTGATGTTCTGGAAAGTTTTTTAAGAATACATTGATTTGTTCACTGGCAACGTTTGTTCTGATTTCTTCTTCAAATGTGGGATTACTATTGTTTACCCATTGTACATTTCTGTCTTGCAAAATAGTGTTGCGTTCAGGGGCTGATAATGGGGTGAGCTCTGTTTCGCTTGTGACGGCAATACGAGCGAAAAATTCTTCTTCGAGACTTAAATTCTCAAGCAGATCAACTTCTTGGGCGATCTCTTCCCCTAGTCTTTGGCTGTTGCTAATTGACATAACGCGAAAAGACTCTCCTACCTGGTCTGTTACAGAATTGCGCATTTGCCAAATAAATATCGTTAAGATCGGCAGGATGGAGAGGATTGCAAAACTAATAAAAGCAATGAGTAGTTGACGTTCCAAGGAGTTGCGTTGCTTTTTATGCGTGTACCAAACTGTCCACACAATGAGGATTAAACTGAAAACTAAGAGTATGCTTTGCAAGATGTTGTATGGTGGGTTTGGCATAGGTTTGGATAGGTATTAGGGGGTAACTATTTGGGAGAGTTCTTTTTCTAAATTAAGGAGTGCCGTTTCTGTATCAATTTGCTGCGTTAGGATGTGGTGTACGGCCGTAAAATAAGCAATTGATACTTCATTGTAATAGGCTCCTGTGATGTTGGATGGGCGTGCCACCGTTCCCCGTAATAAAACATCTTTGAGCTCACCGAAAAATGGATTTTGTTCTAAAACGGCCGTATCGTCATACAAAGATGGGATTGTGGGCAGATAAGAGCCTTCAATAGCACGTTGTTTTTGCACCTCCTTACTAGATAAATAACGTACCAAGGCGATTGCTTCTTCCTGATGGTATGTATATTGCGACACGGCTAATTGCCACCCACCCAATGTCCCTACATGCATTGTGCCATTGGAGGGTAAGGCAGTCACATCAAACTTACTATAGATAAATGAATCAGATGCTTGGCTTTTAGCGTAAGCATAGGGCCAATTGCGCATGAAGGCGGCATTGCCCATGTGCCAAATACTACGTGCATCTTCTTCTTGAAAGCCTGTTATTTCTGGCGGTGAGATATGGCCAACCCAGTTGGCTGCGCGTTCAAGGGCTTCCACTGTGTGTGGGTTATTAACTGAGATTGTGCCATCTGCTTCGATGATTGTGCCCCCACCATGTGAAACTTGCCATTCAAGTGCATCACAAGTGAGTCCCTCATAAGCTGCACCTTGCCACACAAAGCCCCAGAATTCTAAATTTCCTTTTGCACGTTCACCAGCCTGAATGGTCATGGCCATTGCTTCAAGCTCATCCCATGTTTGTGGTGGATGATCGTATCCATATTTTTCGAGCAGATCTGAACGGTAATACAGGAGACCAACATCCGTAAAGAAAGGTATAGCAATTAAACGGCCGTTTACTGTATTGTTTTCAATGATTGCCGGAAAATGTTGTTCAACCTCTTTTTGCAAATGGGGTGCGAGACCAATGAAGTGCTCACCAAGCATTCCGGGCCAAATAACGTCAATTTGGTAGACATCAAACTCAGTGGATTGTTGATTGAGCAACTCGGAATATAAGGCAATTCGTTCAGTTGCCGATTCGGGACCAGCGATAAACTCAACTTGTATGCCTGTTTCGGCGGTAAATTGTTCAATGATTTTGGCGTCGAGATCATACCCTGTGCCATTTGGCGCGCCAATAAATCGAAGAGAGACATTGGTGGCTTGTTTGTCGTTTGTCTCGATAGGTCTGGAATGCGTGTCACTTTGAAAACGATTACAGGCACTCAGGATCAACAGGAACAATAGTAGAACAATTATTTGAATGCAACGCGCTGATATTTGTGCGAACATTTGCTTCTCTAAGCTGTAAGCGGAGCGACGTATGAGTTGGTGTGAGATATATACCGAGATTATAGCAAAGTTCTAGAACGTGGCCGTTATTTATTGGGGAGTGCAAGTGCACCTGATTTTTGGATTAGGTGATGACCATGAAGTGAGATTCCTGTTGCGGCAGTTGGATTTGCGTGAGCTGTAGCATTACGGCCGTATCCAAAAGCAAATCATCTTGAATGTACACTTCTGTTTCTAATTCAAGTTCAGGGATGAGGACAAGGTCTCGTTTTCCCCGTTTTTCAATGATCACACCTTCCCCTTGCCATTGTGGGCGACGCTGTAAATAAACCAAAACCCAATGTTTGTTCGACAATCGTTCAGCACGGCGCAGGTTGCCCGTAATTGCGCGCACATACCCGATGCGCTCTGTAATTTCCGAGGCATCAAGCAGAGGCGCACCGGTGAGATGTGCGCGCAGTTGTTGATGCACAACCAAATCTAAGTAACGACGCAATGGACTGGTACATTGCACATATTGCTCCATCCCCAAACCGGTATGCTTGCCCACTTTTGTGGTTTGTTGGCTGCGATTCATAGCCCGCCGCCGTGCAAACATGCCCGAAGGGGTTTCTGGTGTGTCTACCGAGCGTTTGGGTTCTCCTTGGCTTGTAAAGGGGATGGGAATATCGTGGAGGAGTGCGTATTGGGCAGCAGCCTCACCCGCCATGAGCATCGCTTCGCGCACTAAATTACGACTAGGCAAAGGTAGAATCGGCCGGATGTTGATTTGTCCTTCTTCATCCAAACGAATCCGCACCTCAGGTAGGTCAATATTAATTTCTCCGTTGGCCTGACGCCGTGCATGAAACGCATTCGTGATTTTTACCATATCGGCAAAAGGAGCTTGATCCAACATCTCATTGGCTTGGGAGTAGGAAAGTTTGGTCACACGTGTCCAACTCGGTACAACTTCTACCTGTTCAATCTCTCCATTTGCGGTGACATGTAATCCCAAAGAAAGTGCAGGAGAAATCTCTTCTCGTCCCAAAGCTAAAATATCAGTTGCGGATTCAGGGAGCATGGTGATGGTGGTTTCTGGTAGATATAAGTTCGCGCCTCGATTTCTTGCTTCTAAATCGGCGGGAGAGTTGGCAGGAATAAGTGCGGCGACGTCGGCAATGTGGATCCAGAAACGGCCGTTTTCCCAACTGAGGGCATCGTCTGCATCGGTACTGCCTTCATCATCAATTGCGTAGGCGGTGAGATGGGTGAGGTCACGCCGTTCTTCATCAGGGAGTTGCGGCAGCGGAAAATCGGGTAGATCAAGATTGACCCCCATTCGTGCTGGATAAGGGTTTACTGTTTCGTCCCAATAGTTGATGTTGAGCAAAACTGCATGTGCATTTTCAGGTGTTTCTGTTTGCCCCAGATTTTTAAGGGTGCGGCTGTTGCTGCGCACACCATTGGCCAGCGCAACAATATCTTCTAAATAAGGTTCATCTTCGGGAATAAAGGTGTTTTGTTCAAATCGTTGTACAAAGGCTTGCCATTGTGCTTCTTCGGCTTCTTTGGCTTTTCTTGCTGCTTTGATCTCGTTGACAGAAACGGCCGTATGTACTTGAATCGCATCAATATCGCCAGAAAAATATAAGCCGTCGACCAGTATTTCCCAAGTTGCCCACGCCGTAGCCGGTGTATACTCATCAAATGCCAACTCCGCCAATTCAGGTAATGTTGTGGTTTCTCCAGCTAACAACTCCCACGCCGTTTCGATGTCTCCCTCTGTTTTGTTGAGTGCACCTAAACTTTGGATGGGACCAGGATGAAGCAAAACAACATCTTTAGGGCGTACACTAACTGTTTGCCCGTCAGCTAGCTTTACAGATACTTTCTTGTCAATTGTTTGCACAATTGCTGGTTTTTGTTTGTAAAGAATGAGGGCATTGGCTTTGAGGTCAGTTGCTGGCATAAAAACGAAAATATTTCCTTGATAGTTTATCAATCTACTTGCGAAAGGTAATAGTACAGGAGGCATGGCAGTTATGCCAGCAAGATCTGCAATTATGAGCAATTCTCAATGTATAGATGACAATAGATTTGCACAAACGAAGCCCATCTGCACAGGCTAAGAATAGTTAGCGCAGATGGGCTTGCAAAAAGGAATAGGGTATGGGTTTAATCGTTGTTATTCTTGGCGATATATTTAAGCGGCAGCGTGTTCCATGTCGACTTGTTTGGGTAGTTTGCCTGTTTTGGAGAACCACCAGCGCATGCATTTATGGGCAATATCGACAGGTTCACAAAACATCATCGGGCAGCCACCAGGAATGACGGTGAGATTGTTTTCTTTGCCAAAATTGATCGCGTCTTGATGCATACTGCCTTCGCCAATGGAGCGATGAATCCAAACACGATGTACATTCGCGGCAACACAATCGCTCATAATTTCGATGGTGGCTGCAGGCGGGCTGGCAACGACAACTCCATCTACTTGTCCCGCAATGGCTTGTAGATTAGGGAAGCAAGGAACACCCTCTACAGTTTCTGCGTTGGGGTTAACGGGGTAGACGTTGTAACCTGCATCACGTAGCTTACGATAAATGCCGTTGGCAGCTTCATTCTTGTTGCGAGAGACGCCGGTGACGGCGATGTTTTTTTGGGCAAGGAAATCTTGAACGGCCGTTTCTAATGTTGTTTTTAACGCACTCATAATACCCTCCGAAAGTGGATTCAAATTTACCGTTTACAGTATGAGGGGTTTGAATTTGAGAGGGGTAGTGACAAACGGCCGTTTCGTTTTAGACCATTGTCATTGTTTGCCAGAAATTGAGTGGATTGGTGAAAAACGTATTGCGTATTGCGTAACAAATTTACGGTATACGCAATACGCAATAAAAAATTCTTAATCAAATGAGATAGGAAGCAATAAAATGTTTACTCTTCCCCACCGCCATTAATGAACGCGTACCCAATGCCAATGATACCAAGCCCAACAGCACCAATAATGGCAACAACAAAGATAATGATCAACACACCAGCAATCAATGTCAACGTGATTGCTGCACCTGCTGATTCTGCGTTGCCCTCGCTTACAGCACTGCTTTCTTCACTGTGATCGCCCTCTTCTGAATGGGTATCATCTTCTTCATGGCTATCTTCTTCATCATGAGAGTCATCTTGGAAGAAAAGTGTTGCGCCATTGCTGGTTGCTTCTGTGCCTGAACCCATGGCAAAGGTCAACGCGGGGGCAAAAAGTGAAAGTAAGAGGAAAAGGGCAATAGTTGCCGTGATCAGTTTTTTAATTTTAGTTTGCATGAAACTAAACTCCTTATGCAGTATAAATTTTGAAATAATTTCTTTTGGGCATTTTGTAACTCACAGGTTGTGTTTGATTTTGTTCAAGCCAATGGTTGTGAATTACACAAAAGTTGCAAAGCCGAGCAATTATATAATGGACGGGATGATGATACCACTTGGAAGTGGAGAATATTGTGCTAAAACTTAGGTTATGGGTATTGGCAGTTGGTTTACGAAGGCACATATTGCTGTTTATCAAAAAACAGATGGCAAAATTGGCGGGAATCTGTTTGGAAATCCTATTTTGCTCTTACATTCTGTGGGACGTAAGTCGGGAAGGACCTATATTTCACCATTAACTTATGTTCAAGCAGGGGCGAGCTATGTGATTATTGGGTCAAATGGTGGACAAGATCGACATCCCGGTTGGTATTATAATTTGCAAGCTCAGCCAGAAACGGCCGTTCAAGTTCATGGCGATCTAATTTCTGTCCACGCACGTTTGGCAAAAGGCGATGAGCGGAACATGCTGTGGCAGAAAATCTGCAGCAAACATCCGCAATACCCAAAGTATCAAGCTAAAACATCGCGCCCAATTCCGCTGTTTGTGTTAGCGCCGCTTGCAAACTGACGATGCAATTCTGTATTTTGTTTCATCGTCAGTCCTAATCGGCCATAACAGGAACGGCCGTATTGAGTTCACCTGCTAATTGATAAGCCCCATATGCCTGAAACCCCATGCAAATAATGGCGGCATAAACGATGAGCTTTTGCCCCACAACTTGAATCAGTAACGCACCATCACCAGATGGCCCAAAGAAGATCAACCATAAATAGGCTGATAGGCAGACGGCGAACAGAGCATAGGCAATTGTGTACGCATTGGAAATATGCTCATTGATAAAAATTGCCGGAATATACAGTAGGACGGCAATCAGGAATGTGCTGAAGGCAGCTTGGACAAAGAAAATATGGGCATCAATCGCTAAATTTGCGGGTGTAAAGGCGATGCCAATGTAAGACAATCCAGAAAGCACACCAAAAAAGGAGCCAATTAAACTCATTCTGTGTTGCATTTGCGATCCGTTAAAAAATTTAGGGGCCATCAAAAAATACAATATTAGTCCCACGCCTGCGAGTGTAAGTGTCAGGAAGAAAAGGATGGCAGAGATGGTGTTGGGCTCTGAATTGTGAGCAATTGTTAAGCCCAGATCGCTAAAGAAGTTATTGATAAAGTTGTAACCATCTGTTGTTGGATCTGCCAATGTGCCGCCACGATAAAAAAGCATGGCGAGAAAAGAGACAATGACAAATTGTAAACAGCAAACAAGGGTAATCAGAAACGGCCGTTGTGCAGGGGATACATTTTTCATAAAGACCTCCATTGATTAAAATGATAATTGGATCAACCGCTTACCTTTTGAGTTCCTTAGTCATACCACATTTTTCATTGCTCGCAAAAACCCCCTGCGTTAAACTTCTCATAAAGAGCAGATACATTAATATTCAACAACCCAAATTCAAACCATTGACAAGAACAAATGGAATGT
>JBNKHS010000078.1:0-13142 GCA_050290485.1 Promineifilaceae bacterium (SeqCode)
CAGATGAAATGCCATGTGGCTCTGACGCCTACCTGGAATGAATCCGCATGGTTTGCAGATTACGTTCTACCAATGGGTCATGCGGGTGAACGGCATGATCTTGTCAGTCAGGAAACCCACGCTGGGCAATGGATCTCTTTTCGGCAGCCGGTGCGCCGTGTAGCCTTAGAACGAGCCGGTAAACCTGTGCGCTTCACCTATGAAGCCAATCCGGGTGAAGTGTGGGAAGAAAACGAGTGGTGGATCGAACTTTCGTGGCGTATGGATCCGGACGGCAGCTTAGGCATTCGGCAATGGTTTGAAAGCCCTTATCGCGACGGCGAAATCATTACTGTCGATGAATATTATCGCTGGCAATTTGAAAATGCCGTCCCCGGTTTGCCCGAAGCAGCGGAAAAAGAAGGACTGACACCATTGGCATACATGCGTAAATATGGGGCATTTGAGGTTGTCAAAGAAAATTATGTGCCCTATGAAAAAGAGTTACAGGTTACAAGTGGCGAGTTGCAAGTGGATGAACAACAGCGAGTACTGAAAGATGGCAAAGCTGTTGGTGTCCTGATTGATGATGAGGCCAAAGTCGGTGTCAATACACCTAGCCGTAAGTTTGAGTTTTACAGCCCCACTTTGCATGAGTGGGGGTGGACGGAGCGTGAATATACGATTCCGTGGACGTTGAAGAGCCATGTCCATCCCGATAACATTGATTTTGAGAATGGCGGTATGTTGTTACTGCCGAACTTCCGTCTCCCTACTTTAATCCATACTCGCAGCGCCAATGCCAAATGGCTGTATGAAATCAGTCATAAAAACCCTGTTTGGATGCATCCCATCGATGCGCAAGAAAAGGGTGTCAAAACGGGCGATCTCATCCATGTGGAAACAGAAATTGGTTATTTCATCGACAAGGTTTGGGTCACGGAAGGAATCAAGCCCGGCGTGATTGCCATGAGCCATCATTTAGGGCGTTGGCGGTTGCAAGAAAATATGGGTGGTAATCCCGGTATGACTGCTTTAGCCAAGTTGGAAGAGGATGGCAGTGCACACAAATTAAATATCTTGAAACAAGGTGGCCCTTGGGATACATTCGATCCTGATACAAGCCGTATCTGGTGGGAAGAGGTGGGTGTACATCAAAACCTGACCCACGCCGTTCATCCTGACCCGATTAGCGGCGCGCACTGTTGGCTGCAAAAGGCGGTGAATGTGCGCAAAGCACAGTCGGGTGAAAAGTATGGTGATGTGTGGGTGGATACGGAGAAGTCGATGGCGGTGTACCGTGAATGGGTGGCGATGACGCGTAGTGCGGTTGATTTTAGCCCAGATGGGACAAGACGGCCGTATTGGCTGAAGCGTCCCCTCAAACCAATTAAAGCCGCCTACCAGCTACCCGAAAACCCCTTTGGCCGTGATGGTCAAAACGATGTTCAAGAAGAGGAAGCTGTTTTAAGTGTGCAGTAATCAGTGTTCAGTATTCAGTTGTAGTTAACTGACCACTGATTACTGACGACTGAACAGTGAATTGGAGGATACGATGTGGTTTGAAACAATTATCAGAGAAGAAACAGGTTGTGCCGCTTACATGATAGGCTGCCAACGCACAGGGGAATGCGCCATCTTCGATCCCCTTTGGGATATTCAACCTTATCTCGATATGGCCAAGAAAAAACATTCCAAAATTCGTTACATCATCGACTCGCATAGTCATGCAGATCATGTTTCTGGGGCACGTCGTTTGGCCGAGGCCACAGGTGGCGAGCTCATCTTGCCAGAATTGACAGACATCAACTACGAAGCAACCCGAGTGAAACACGGCGACCTCATCCGTATGGGTGGCGTTGGGCTGGAAGTAGTCCACGTACCCGGGCACCGTCCTGAGCAAATTAATTTGCTGGTTTATGATTATCCCCGTGGTGAAGAGCCATGGTGTATTCTCACTGCAGATTTTGTCCTTGTTGGGGATGTGGCTCGTCCTGATTTGGCACAAGCTGGGGATGAGGGTGCGCCCGTTCTGTTTGATACATCAATTCCCCGCTTTTTAAACTTACCTGACCATGTTGAGGTGTATCCCGGCCATCTTGCCGGGTCGACCTGAGGCCGCGTTACCAGTGGCAAGGTTGTCACTACCGTGGGCTATGAACGCCGTTACAATGACGCGTTAACGATTAAGAAAAAGGAACGTTTTGTTGCCTATATGCAGGATGAACAACCAGTAAAGCCTGCGAATATTTTAAACATTGTGGCTACGAATCAGGGGAAACGGCCGTTAACGATGCAAACCCCCTATGCCAAACCCCTCACAACTCAAAAAGTAAAAGAACTCATGGCCGAAGGTGTTGTTATTGTTGACACACGGCCATCCGCATTGTTTGGTGCGGGGCATATTCCTGGGGCATTTAATATGCAGCTTTCCAGCGGGGAGTTTGAACAACGTGTTGGTTGGGTCGTGCCCGATAACAGCCGTATTATCTTTGTGACCGAAAAAGATGCAGACGCGCAAGAAGCGATCTTCAAAATGGCCTTTATTGCCCTCGACTCATTTGTGGAAGGGTATCTAGCTGGGGGGATTAACAGTTGGATGGCCGATGGCAATGCATTAGCAACTATCCCGCAAATGGATGTGCATACATTAAAACATCGACTCTCTGTTAACGGCTTGCAGGTGTTGGATGTGCGCGAATCTGATGAGTGGGATGAAGGGCATATTGAGGGCGCACACCTCATGTCTTATACCAGCCTTGTGCCGCAGTTAGACATTCCTGCCCAAATTGATAAGTTAAATTTAACAAAGGATCAAAGTATTGCCATTACTTGTGCGACAGGGAAACGGTCCAGTACGGCCGTATCTGTGCTTGCCCGTGAAGGCTACAAACATCTTTACAACGT
Source organism: Promineifilaceae bacterium (SeqCode) (assembly GCA_050290485.1). Classification (GTDB taxonomy): domain Bacteria; phylum Chloroflexota; class Anaerolineae; order Promineifilales; family Promineifilaceae; genus JBNKHS01. The sequence goes on from JBNKHS010000078.1 coordinate 2,887, forward strand.
CACCGGAGGTATGGAAGCATGGAAAAATGCAGGATTCAAAATGCTTGATGGTGAAGGGCAAGTCTGCAATATTTAGATGGATAAGGATATCGAGCGACTGGTTTGATATCCTTACAAAACCCTTACTTTGCCCTTGCGTTCTCTTTCAAATTGATCAGTAAACTACAAATATCGAAGTAAGTTTATAAAAACACAGGCCTCTAGGGTCTTTTCTTGAAATCAATTGCAAGGAGAAGTAGATGTTACTCAAATATTTTTATGATCAAAAAGTAGCGCACGCCTCATATATGGTTGGGTGCCAAAGAACAGGTGAAGCAATTATTATCGATCCTGCTCGTGATATTGAACAATATATTCATGAAGCAGAAGAAAACGATATGCGCATTATTGCCGCAACAGAAACACATATCCATGCTGATTTTGTTTCTGGTGCACGTGAATTAGCAGAGCGCACTGGCGCGAAACTTTATCTTTCTGACGAAGGAGATAAAGATTGGAAATACCTTTATCTGGATGCGTATGACCATCAATTAGTGAACGATGGCAGCACATTCATGGTTGGTAATGTTAAATTTGAAGTGATGCATACACCAGGGCATACACCTGAATCTATTTCATTCATCCTCACCGATATGGGTGGTGGTGCGAACAAGCCAATGGGCATTTTTACTGGTGATTTTGTCTTTGTTGGTTCAATTGGACGCCCTGATTTGTTGGAAAAAGCAGCAGGTATTGTTGGTACATCTGATTCTGGTGCCCGCCAAATGTTCAACTCGGTACAGCGCTTCAAGCAACTTCCTGATTATTTGCAAGTATGGCCTGCTCACGGTGCAGGAAGTGCGTGCGGTAAAGGGTTAGGCGCGATTCCATCAAGTACGGTTGGCTACGAAAAATTGTTCAATCCAGCAATGGCTTATGAGGATGAAGATGAGTTTGTAGCTTACTTGCTCGCTGATCAACCAGAACCGCCCAAATACTTTGCGGTTATGAAACGTGTTAACAAAGAAGGTCCTGCGGTTTTGCATAAAATTCCGGTTCCTGAATTGTTACCTGCCAATCGGATGAAAGATTTATTGGCAGCAGGCGAGATGGTTGTTGATACCCGTTCAGCCGGATCATTCGCTGGACGCCATGTGCCAGGCACGATCAATATTCCTGCCGATTTGCTTTCAAATTGGGCTGGTTGGCTTGTTGATTATGAAAAACCCGTCTATTTGATAGTCGATCCTGAGGATGTTTATGAAGCGGTCCGCGATCTGATTTATATTGGTATTGACAATGTGGCTGGTTATTTTGAAATAGACGCTATTGAAACATTGGCTGAGGCGGGTGTTGCCCCGCAGGCATACCAAGTTGCGACACCAAATACGGTCTCTGAGAAGGTGCTAAATGGCGATGTTGTCTTGGTTGATGTACGTAATGAAACAGAATGGAATGAAGGGCATATTCCTGGGGCCAAGCATGTGATGCTTGGTTATTTATTGGAACGTGCAGAAGAAGTTGTCAATGGTAAGCCAATTGTAGTGCAATGTCGTTCTGGTTCTCGGTCTGCTATTGGCGCAAGTATCTTGCAAGCAAAAGGTGCAAAGGAAGTAATCAATCTACAAGGCGGCATTCGTGACTGGGCTGCCGCAAGTCTACCTGTGGAATTGTAATTTGTAATCTTTTATTTTGTAGCAAGAGATACGGCCGTTAACGGCCGTATCTCTTGCGTAGCCCGATAACAACTTGTCCTTACTAAAGCAAAAATCACTTCATCTGATCTTTATACTCATCAGTGGATTGTTGGCCCTGATGGTATTTGCTTTGCGGGTTTGGTTGTTTGAGGAAAGAGGTGGAGAACTGATGTTAGAATGGATTTTACAACCGTGGCCTTGGTATGTTTCTGGTCCACTGATTGGCTTAACCGTGCCTATGCTTTTACTGTTAACGGGGAAAAACTTAGGCATTTCAAGCAGTTTGCGCCATATTGGCGCTGCTTGTTCACCAAACAGCAAACTGCCCTATTTTCATAAAAATTACAACTGGCGTAATAACATTTGGAATTTAATTTTTGTGGTTGGCATCATCTTTGGCGGTTTTATTGGGAACTTCCTGTTATCCGCTGAGCCCGGGGCTTTCTTGCCCACTGGCTACCAAAGCGTGACTGGGGTAGGTCTCTTGTTTGTTGGTGGCATCCTTATTGGATTTGGTACGCGCTATGCTGGTGGTTGTACGTCTGGACACACCATCATGGGATTATCTGCCTTAAATTGGCCTAGTTTGGTTGCGACTATCTTTTTCTTTGTTGGCGGTTTGGTTTCAACATGGCTGCTGCTGCCACTATTTGGTTTTTAACAGGAGATATGAAATGAAAAATAAAATCCTTACTTTACTTATGGGAATCTGGTTTGGCATTATCTTGGTAAAATCACAAGTGGTATCCTGGCAACAAATTAACGACATGTTTCATTTTAAAAGTGCTTATATGTATCTAGTTATTGCTTCGGCTGTGGCTGTGGGCGCAGTGTCGGTATTTGTTTTGCGTCGTGTTGAGGCCCACACAATTGAAGGTGAAGCAATTGTTGTACAGAAGAAACCTTTCCATAAAGGGGTTGTCTTCGGTGGCACAATATTTGGGATGGGATGGGCAATCACAGGGGCTTGCCCTGGGCCTATCTATGCTCAAGTAGGGGCAGGAACATTTTTAGCAATAGTTACATTTATTGGTGCAATGGTAGGGATGTATTTATATGCCTATTTACAACAACGATTACCACACAACAATTTCAGGTGGTTTAACCCGCGGCCAAGAGGCGCAGGCTCGTCATCATAGCTATCTGCTTTTAAGCCAGCTCTTTTTGACCGGCATTACTGAAAATAATTTACCACAGGTTCAGGCTGTGTTTGATTTAGGCAAGCATTTGCCTGAACCTTTTGACCCTGATGCTTTAGCATCTGTTCATTATCATCTGTTTGGGTTTAATGTTTTTCCTTTTGAAAGCATTTTTCTAGACAGTAAAGGTTTGTTGGGTGGTGTGATTACGGAAAGTGTTGGACGTGATATGCAAACATTTTCTTTTGCCACAGATGTATCTTCTAATGCTTCAGATCATATCGGGCAAGAACTGGCGGCACTGGCGCATCTTTGTTTGGTTGAGGCTGAGGCTATTGAGAATAATCAATCAGAAACGGCCGTTTCGCTGCAAAAACAGCAAATCACCTTCCTGCAAACCCATCTATTGCGTTGGATAGCTCCCTTTGTTTTGGCGGTCAAGATGCAAGGCGATCCATTTTATACGGCCGTTGCAGAATGGACGCTCGCACTTGTCGGACACCATTACGAAACCTTCATGCAAAGAAACGCAGTGGAGATACCCGCACAAGATTTACGTCAGGCCCCGAATCTGCTTGATAATGAGAAAACGGGACTGAAAGATATTGCCAATTATTTAACAACGCCTATTTACAGTGGGGTTTATCTCGGTCGAGATGATATTGGCAATTTAGCACGCGAGTTAGATTTGCCACGCGGATTTGGTGATCGTCAACAACTTTTAACCAATTTGATGCGCACGGCTGTGCAATACGACCAATTCTCGCAGGTATTAGATGTGTTAGATACGGCCGTAATTCAATGGCAGAATAACTACAAATCTTTGGCGGATGAGATGACTTTGCTAAATCCATTTATACAACCTTGGCAAAACCGAACCAAACATACCCTGCGTCAAATAGCTGAGATTAGAAACCAAATCGAAACAATTCAATGAGCAACTCACTCACTGCCGGAGCCGATGCTAAACCAATAAAACAATGGTTCTCTGAAGCCACTGCTCTTTTTTTACGTCCCGCCCATCTTCTAAAAACCTATGATACAAATCATTTGCGCCCCGATCTGCTTGCGGGCATAACGGTTGGTATTGTCATGCTGCCCCAAGCCGTTGCCTATGCACTCATCGCCGAATTACCCCCGCAAATGGGTTTGTATGCTGCTATTGTCGCTAGTATTGTTGGGGCCTTATGGGGATCGTCCTCACATTTAGTCACAGGTCCGACGAATGCAGCCTCCATTTTGGTGTTAGCTACATTATCAGCTGTTGCCCTGCCTGGTACACCCGAATATTTTATGCTGGCTGGTCTAATGGCTGTCATGGTCGGTATCATTCGGCTGGTGATGGGGCTGGCTCATCTTGGAGTTTTGGTCAATTTTGTATCTGATTCTGTTGTCATTGGATTTACAGCTGGGGCTGGTATTCTTATTGGGGTTAAACAGCTGCGTCATATTTTCCGCTTAGATATTCCTAGCAGCCCTAGTATTTATGAAACTATTGTAGATTTGGGTGCAGAAATAGGACATACGCATTTACAAACAGTTTTAATTGCCTTAGCAACGATGGTTGTTATTGTGCTCACCAAGCACTTTAAGCCCAAATGGCCGAATGCACTTATCGGTATGATGGTCGCTAGTGGGATTGTCGCTTTATTTGATTTAGGTAACAACGGTGTCATCGTTCTCAATGAACTGCCTAGAACATTACCCCCTTTCACGCCAATCAATATATTTGATGTTGAAAATATCAACATGATTTCTACTGGTATTTTGGCTGCCTCCGCAATTGGCCTTGTCGAAGCCACCTCGATTGCGCGATCAATCTCCGCCAAAAGTGGTGAATATATAAACAACAACCAAGAATTTATTGGACAGGGATTGGCTAACATTGCTGCCGGATTTTTCTCTGGGTATGCTTGCTCTGGCTCTTTTGTGCGTTCCTCTATTAATTATGATAGTGGTGCTAAAACAGGATTAAGTTCTGTGTTTGCAGGATTGATTGTGCTGTTAGCCATGTTGCTCTTGGCCCCATTTGCAATATACGTTCCTCGTGCAGGGCTGGCAAGTGTGCTCTTGGTGACCGCTTATGGCATGGTTAATCGAAAGGAAATGGCACGCGTTTGGCAAACTTCTAGGGGGGACAGCTTTATTATGATTGCAACACTGTTGGCAACTTTATTACTCCCCCTTCAATTTGCCATTTTGACAGGCGTTGTTGTCGCTTTTATTCGCTATGTTGCCAAAACATCAACTCCTGAAGTCCATTCAATGGTGCCTGATGAAAAGTTCGATCATTTTGCCTTTCAACCCGAGAGTCCTGAATGTCCGCAGCTTGGTGTATTAACTATTGAAGGCTCCCTTTATTTTGGGGCAGCGCATCATGTCGAAGAGCAAATTCGGCAACATATCGAAGCATTTCCCGAACAACGCTTTTTGTTGTTGCGCATGCATCGCGTTAATCATTGTGATGTTAGCGGCTTGCATATGCTGGAAGCGATATTGCGTCTCTACCGCAACAATGGCGGGGATGTGTTTATGGTTGGTGTTCGCAATGACGTCTGGGAGAAGATGAAATTAAGTGAGTTTGTGCAGTTCTTAGGTATTGATCATTTTCTTTCTCAGGAACGAGCGGTAGAACACATTTTTTATAAGATTCTCGATCCAGCTGTTTGCATCTATAAATGCCCCGTTAAGATTTGGCGTGAATGCCAAACATTGCCGAAAAGTTTATGTGAGGGAGAGGTGCCTTTGGGGACATTAGTGCCAGTTACGGCCGTTATTCCCAACATTGCCCCTACTGAATTATGGCCACAGATTAGTAATGGCAAACTCCCTCCTAAGATTATTGATGTCCGTGAACCTGATGAATTTGCGGGTGGACATATTCCAGGTGCGGAATTAATCCCTATGCCTCAAATCATGGGGAAAACAATTGTCTTGCCTAAAAATGAACAGATCATTCTCGTGTGTCGAACGGGTAGACGTACGACCCAAATTCTTTATTCCTTGCAACAAGAAGGCTATGAAAATTTACAAAATATGACCGGGGGAATGGTTGCATGGGAGAAGGCGGGGCTACCGGCAATCATTGAATAGGTACAATTATGATCACAACAATAGAGGTGACATTAACTGCTCCCCCTAATTCACAATTACTAAACGAGATATTGTCAGAATCTGAGAAATTGCATCGTCATTTATGTCCGCGACAGGTTCTTGGAGCCAGAATGGGCTTGTATGGGATGCGCTTATTAGGATTTGTGGATCACAATTACACACCGCGATATTTGAATCATCGGAAGCAGCTTTTAACGATTGTAGAAATGGATGGTTGTGGGGCAGATGGAATTTCAGCAGCTACCAATTGTTGGGTAGGACACCGCACATTAAGGGTGGAAGATTATGGGAAGATGGCCACCACATTTATTCATGTGCCAAACCGTGAAGCTATTCGTATTGCTCCTTCAATGGAGGCACGGCACCTGGCCACAGCAATTTGCCCAACGGCCCAAAGTCGCTGGCACGCTTATTTAGAGGGTTACAAAAGCATACCTGACGAGCATCTGTTCACTGCGCAATCGGTGCAACTTACACAATCTATTGAATCCATCATCAGCCGCCCCGGAGTCAGAGTTGTTTGTGATCATTGTGGAGAGGAGATCATGAATGAGCGAGAAGTCCATGTAAACGGCCGTACCTTGTGTATTCCTTGTGCAGGAAAGAATAGTTACTATCTTAATCTGCTATCTTGATGCCTTCATTAAATTTTCTTAATGAAAGCACTGTTGCTCGATAGGTATAGTAAGATCGCCACATGACCGAGAACAAATATGAAAAGCTTTATCAAGAAGGAAGGGACGTGTGTGGAGAGCCATTCCCAGAGTTTGTTGCTTTTTTTGCTGATTACAAACAAGAAATGGCTCGCGTTTTAGATTTAGGATGTGGGCAAGGACGAGATGCCTTAATGATTGCCCGTAAGGGGCATCAAGTTGTTGGTGTAGATTTATCGCCGACAGGCATTGCCCAAATGGTTGGCGATGGAGAAGCTGAGGGCTTAAATATTGAGGGTTTTGCTGCCGACATCGTCACTTATGTGCCAGAGGGTTTGTTTGATGTGATTGTGATGGATCGTGTTTTACATATGTTGCTTGATGATAAGGCGCGTACGGCCGTTTTGCAGAAAGCGAATCGGCATCTAAAAAATGATGGGTATATGTTAATTGCAGATACACCAAAGCAGAAAGAGTTGCTGCAAACTTATTTTGCCGATTGGGAAATAGTTCGTAAAAGAAAAGGGATTCTGATCGTGCAAAAACACATTACAGACCAGCGCCCCAAATCGGTTGTCCAATAAGGAACGGCCGTACCGATGACATTGGCAATGGTGTGGAACAAAATGACAACAAACACAGATTGATTTTAGGACAGAGAGAAGCCAAAATCCATGAGAACAGAAAAGTAATGACAAAAAATTGAACGAGTTGATGAGTGGGTGTTGGTTTCATTTCTCTTTTATTTCCTCTTCTTCATTTACAATCAGTGTCTAAGCGAATTTCCCCTATATTTAACATCGCTTAAAAACAAAGTGGGGAATTAGTTCTGAAACTAATTCCCCACTTTAAGTTGTCAATAAAGTAAATCCGAAAAATCTACTTTATGTGTTTATATGCTTCATATATAGCTCATTTACAACAACCTGCCACAACCTCAGCTAAATAGGATCAGTTGATTTTTATGGTTTTAAGATAGTAATACCGGTGCCATTGCTATCCCCATCCGGATCATGATTCGCGCCAGCATCATAGCTGTTGGCTGGATGCGAAACAGTAGTTACGCTAAAAGTTGCACTGCTATTGTTTCGATTAATGTTTCCTTTTGTAATAGAACATTGCCCGTTAGCATCAGTTGCACAACTACCTGAACCAGATGCCCCACCACTCCATGTCCCGTTTACTGTTGCATTGGCAACCGGGGCTTCATTGTTGTCGTGAATTGTGATAGTAACTGTTGCCTGCCATTTGCCACCGGGTCCTGTGACAAGGCCGCTGCCATCTAAATCACCAACATGCATTGACAAGGCGGGAACATTATCTACAGTGACATTGATACTGTCATTCCCATTCTGATTGTTGCTGTCTGTGGCTCGGACATTTAGAGCGTAGCCACCATCACCGTTCAATGTTGTGTCCCAAACGGCTTCGTAATATCCAGTAACATTGTTGTAATTTGTGGGCTGCCAACTTGTGCCATTCAAATTCCATTCCACAGTTAATGAACCAACAGGATCTTCCGCATCATTGGCATCGACTTGAATCGTCACATTGCCAGAGAGCGTGCTGCCATTAGTCGGGTTAATGATTTGTGCTGTCGGGTTGGCGTTATTGCTGCCTCCAATATTAGGTTTTAAAACGAATAAACCTTGTTCAATACCACTAACCACAACAGTTCCACTGTCGAAGAAGGGGTAATTACTCCAGGCCCCATTAAATTGAGCGGCATCATTTGCGGGGTAAATATCGAAGAACCCAACTTCAGATAGATTGTTATTGGCAATATCTGAAATATCCAGAATTCGTAGCCCTGCGCGATAGTTTGCTTGGTAAGCAAAATTACCCTTGATATAAAGATTGTGATCGATGTTTGGTGTGCTGTTGGTATAACTTCCTGTATTGACAGGATTATCTAAATCGGAAACATCCCAAATATAGGTTCTTGTATTATGTCCATGATTGCGCTCATCTAATTCATCATCCATGAGCAAGTAGGTGTGATCTTCAGTTAACCAACCCTGATGAGTATATTCTGCTCCAACGTAACCGGTGCGGGAAAGCTGAACAGGTGCGTTTTTATTGGTCACATCGACAATGGTTAGGGTATCTTCATTGTAGTTGAAGCAGATTTCCCGACCTTGGTATGTCGCATCAGGCCCATTGTAGATGACACACTGGGCATCATGTGTGTACCCATCCCCGCTGTAACATCCAGCGAAAGTTGGATTTGTGGGATTTTGGATGTCAACCATGTGTAGACCGCCACTGCAATCATTTGTTCCAACGGCATATGCAAACCCAGAATCTTCATTAATCACAACATTGTGGGCAGATCTGAATTTACCGTAGTAAGCTGTCTCTGAAAATGTGACTGGTGGTGATGTTACATTGCGTAATGTGGTTAGATCAAATACTTGTAAGCCACTTCGATTGGCTTCACTGACGATAAAAGCATGGTTAGCGTACACTTTGATGTCACGCCAGCTTGAACTAAAGTTGCTGTGCGTGGGCAGATTGCCTAAATAAATAGAGTTTGCCGGATCGGTTACATCGACAAAAGAGGTGCCAGTTGTACGCCCCATAATCGCGTACTCTTTGCCTGTAACAGGATCGGTCCATCCCCAAATATCATTTGCTTCGCCACCACCTATTTCGTTGAGTGGGAAAAACGCCATAAGGTCGACGTTGTCACAGGGGTAAATATCGGCAAAACCATTGGTGCATGATAGACCATTGGCTGCTTCTAATAACATGGGTTCATGCGCATGTTCGCTAAAGGCGCGCATGACGTCTACAGCATGAAGTGGGGGATGATTTTGATGGGGGGCAGCATCATCATGTGCGAGGATGGGTATAGCAATACAAAGTAATCCTAAGAGTGCTATCCCTACAAATAATTTTACAATACGATCAAATTTTGTGTTTGCGCGGTTCATTTCGTTACCTCCTAAATTCATGTATACCTTTAAATAAGTGAGTTGTGGAATCCGTTAATAGGCTTAAGCAACCGGTAATGATGTTGTGGGATATTAGGACGAGGGCCACTTAAACGCATCAGTTGTCTCAATCAAACTGTGGATTGCAGACATGTTCGCCAAAAGTAATTGGTCGATATCCCTCCTTTATCGCGTGAAGGTTGTGTTTTGCGAATTGCTAACACAACTCAGTTGATGAGTTAAATTTGTATCTTCAATGTGTGCGGTTGTGAGCTGTTGAATAATTAAACGACATTATACTCTATTCTCTATTTTTAGAGAGAGTGCGTTGATATTGACAATGATCTCTTGCAAATGCCAGGGGAAGAAATAATTATCCAATTTCACGACATTCTTCATCGAGCGATGATACCGTTCGATTTTGCCTTGTGTCATCGGGTGATAAGGGGCAGAGCGAATATGTTGGACATGATATTGCTTGAGATAAGCCTTAAAGTCACCTGACAGGAAGCTAGGGCCATTATCTGACAATAGTCGGGGGCGGTAACGTACTTTGATATGAGTCAGCTCAGTCTTGGCAATCGCTTCATCAAGCGTTTTTTGGGCGTCAGCAGCCGTCATCGTTGAGGCGAGACGCCAAGCGAGAATGTAGCGGGAATAATCATCGAGAACGGTACATAAATAATACCAGCCCCAACCGATTATCTTGAAGTAAGTGAAATCGATTTGCCACATTTC
>JBNKHS010000079.1:0-13112 GCA_050290485.1 Promineifilaceae bacterium (SeqCode)
TTCTAAAAACACTCAACAAACAGGAGCAAAAGGATGATACAACGGTTAAAAACAATTTATGATCAAATCAACCGAATCGCACTTACTATTTTTTATTACACGTTTATGGCTCCATTTGGGTTGATTATGCGCTATAAAGTCGATCCATTAACGATCAAAAAGAGTAAAAATAGCACCTATTGGCAAGAGCGCTCCACGACCGATAAGACGCTAGAAGATGTACAAAAGCTTTATTAAGGGAGATATTAAAGGTCGATAGGTATGTATATTTTAGGTGTTTCTTGCTATTATCATGATTCAGCCGCCGTGCTTTTGCACAATGGGCATCCTGTTGCTGCTGTTGAAGAAGAACGTTTTTCCCGTGTGAAACATGATTTGGAGTTTCCTAAGAATGCGATTGCGTTTTGTTTAGAGAAGGCGGGTATCACGATCCATGATGTGGATTATGTGGCTTTTTATGAAAAACCGTTAGTTAAATTCGATCGCTTTATTTTGAGTACGTTGCAAGCGTATCCAAAGTCTTGGCGTATATTTAGGGAGAGCTGGTCTCCCTATACGAAGGAGAAATTATGGCTCAAAGGAGATTTGCGTAGGCGATTGGGTAATATTCCGGAAAGTAAAATGCTTTTCGTGGAACATCATTTGAGTCATGCAGCGAGTGCTTTTTTCTGTTCGCCCTACGAAGAGGCGGCGATATTGACGATTGATGGGGTGGGAGAGTGGCCGACGGCGACGATGGGCCGCGGAACGGCCGTTTGGCAGAATGGGGCAAATGCCAATGGCCAAGGGAATCGTATCGATCTCTTTGGTGAGATCCGCTTTCCACACTCACTAGGGCTTTTCTATACGGCCTTTACCACCTTCTTGGGTTTTCGCGCCAACAATGGTGAATACAAAATGATGGGGATGGCCCCTTATGGTCGTCCAACACGTGTCGATGATGTGTATAAATGTATCGAAGTTAAATCAGATGGCAGCTTCCATTTGGATTTGGATTATTTCCCGTTCCATTTTCCTACGCCAAGACGTACCCAATATTACAACGAAAATTTATGCAAAATTTTTGGTGAACCGCGTGTGCATGATTCTGTTTTTTACACACCAACCACCCATCCTAAAAAAGATCATCCAGATTGGGATGATGCTACCGCTGAGCGCAATCAATATTACGCAGACATTGCTGCCAGTGTGCAATATGTCACCGAAGATGTGATCATGAAGATGGCCAATACGTTGTACCAACGGACGGGCTTGAAGAAGCTCTGTATGGCGGGTGGTGTGGCCCTAAACTCTGTGGCAAACGGCCGTTTATTGCGCGAATCCCCCTTCGATGAAATCTACATCCAACCCTCAGCAGGCGATGCTGGTTGTGCCCTTGGCGCCGCACTTTACGTGCACCATGCCATTTTTGGCAATCCGCGCCAATACGTGATGGAACATGCCTACCTAGGCAAAGATTACACCAAAGATCAGGTCAAAAGTGCAATTGAAGTAACCGGACGTTGCTTTGAATGTGTTGAAGATCCTGAAAAAATAGCGGCAATGATGGTTGATGATATGTTGCAAAGTAAAGTGATCGCTCTCTATCAAGGACGGTTTGAATGGGGGCCACGCGCTTTAGGCAATCGTTCCATTTTAGCCGATCCGCGTGCCGCTGAAATGAAGTCAGTCGTCAACGAGCGCATTAAATTCCGGGAGCCATTCCGCCCCTTTGCCCCTGTTGTGCTGGAAGAACGTGCATCAGAGTTCTTTACGGGGTTTGACGATGCGGCTAGGCATTATCCATTACGTTATATGCTCATGGTGCAACACGCAAAAGAAGACAAAGCAGATCAAATCCAAGCAGTTGCCCACGAAGGTGGCACCAGCCGCATACAAACCATACGCCGTGAATGGAATCCATTATACTATCGGGCAACTGAACTATTTGGCGAAGCCACGGGCGTGCCTGTGCTTTTAAATACGAGCTTTAACCTGCGTGGTGAACCAATCGTCAATACCCCAGCAAATGCACTCAATACATTTAATAAAAGCGATATTGACACTCTCTATATTGATGGTTATGTTGTGAGGAAAAAATGACATGGATGAATTTACACAAAACATCGCTTCCCATCTCAGTATGACACGTGAACTTGTTGAATTTCTTTGGCGTCGCGGCTTATGGTGGTTAATTCCGGTAATGGTATTATGGGCATTCTTGCCCTTAACAATTGTACTTGTCTTGATTGGTATTTACCTTGTTTGGTCTCGGGCCCAACTAAATATTGATGATACCATATAACAAGCAAGATTCGTTTTGAGAACAAGGGTTCAATATTCTTCAAAGGAGTAAGATTATGGGTTATATTTGGTATATTGCAGTTGGTTTAATCGCAGCATATGGCATATTCTTGTTATTCAAGAATATTGCTGGTAACGACAGAGTGTTGATGATCTTGCGCAGTATCCTCGAATGGCTAGCTGTTGGGGTTGCTGTCGGTGTTGTCCTGCATTTTGTTGTAGGGATTGCCAATATCGTCATCATTTCCGGCGCTATTGGTGGTGTTCTTGGGTTGCTTATCGGCGTTAGACGTTCGCGTAAAGACGATGCTGAACAGGCACCTGCTGAACAACCTGCTGCTGGCGATTAAACAACATTAAACAGGAGGGGAGCCACAATCTATGATTTTCGATGCTTTATTTGCCGATCATGCTTTTTTAGTCCCTCCACAGACTACCAATGAAAAAATAGATGCCAGTTTGGCAGCATTATTGTCTTTGTTGCAGGGATATAGATTATCTATTACTCAATCTGAATTATTAGATGCTGCAAAATCGGGAACCTCCCTTCCTCAATTAGCAGATATTGCACAAACGTACGGATTGCGTTTACAGCAAACCATGTTGCCCGTTGCCGACATTCCCTTATTTGGGTCTCAACAAGCACCGCTTATTCTTTCTTGGGACAAAGAACATGAAGCAACTAAATATTTGCTCGTATGGAATCAAATGGGCTCTTATTTGCAAGTGATGGATCCAAGTAATGGCGGGCGTCAATGGCATAAGACGTATCCCTTTCTGGAGAGTTTAGCAAGTGATCCGATTCAAATACAAGCTGACGTATGGCGCGAATGGGCGCCAGAGAACAGTTTTTTAGTATCCTTAAAAAAACGGTTATTCAACCTTCACATAGAACAGGTACAACTTGATGCTGTAATTAATCAAGTTTTAGAAGATGAAGATTGGTACCCTTTAGCTGCCTTAGATGCTGCGTCACGAATGGTTACCGCTTTGGTAAAGACCAAAGCTTTCGACGGCGCACAAGAAGCGTATCGACTCGTTAATCATTACTTCCAGCAAGCATTAAAAGAAACACCGCATAATCAGAGTGCAATACCGGATAAACATTGGGTTGTCTATCCATCTACGAATTCGGATGCAGACCAACCTGTGCAATTGTCCTTTAGAGCGCTAACTGTACTTCGTGTTTTAGAGTATGCCCCGGCAACAGCCACAAGGACAGTCGAAGATTCATCGGCTAATCAAAATCAGCCAAAGGCAGCAGGAACGCAAAAAAGCTTATGGACATATATCCGAGAAGATAAAAGTATTACTCCAACGATTGCGATTTTGGCTACGGTGTTTGCTTCTGTTGGTGTGTTCTTAGAAGCACTTATATTTCGTGGATTTATAGAACTTGGAGAAAAGTTAACTGAGTCGCAACGATATTCAGCGATAGGTATTTTATTGATCTTTGGCATTATTTTGCTTTTACTGTATTGGCCTGTAGACGTTGCGTTTGCGCATATGGGACGTGGGTTAGCTGTTCGTTTACGTATTGCTGCTTTTAAGATGCTCCCTATGTTGAGCAGCCAATACTTCCAAAACTTTTCTGCCGCAGGTATTACCGAACGGGTTCATGGTGCACAACATACCCATTTTTTGCCTAGTTTAAGCAGCCGCATTATTTGGCTTGCAACCAAAATTGTATTGACCATTGTGGGCATTGCTTGGATAGATGGCTTGAGTGCATCGATTGCTATTGTTCGGTCTATTGCCTTGCTGGGCTTGTTTATGGCTTCAAGAACTGTGTTGTCGTCACAAAATATCAAGGTGTATATTGCTCTGGAGCGATTGGGCCGTTCTGCATTGGATGCGATGCGTGGTTTGGTTGCTATTCGTACCCATGGGGCTGAACGTGAAGTGCGACGCGAGTATGAAGGGTATCTGGGTGAGTGGCACCAGACGGCGATGAATTTACGCTGGTATGAAACCATAGTTGATGTGACTAATCGGGTGATTTCATATAGCCTTATGATCTTGTTGATTGTCCTGTTTGCGTATCGGTATAATGAACCGGCTAATTTGATCCTCCTATTTTATTGGAGTTTGGCACTAGATACTTTATCGTTTCAATTGGTGCTGATGATTTTTATGTATTTTCGGGATCAAGGTAGAGCGATTCGATTTTTGTCTTTCTTAGATGCCCCTCAAGAAAAAGATTTGGTTCCAGATAATATTCCCCCAGAAGAGGATGATATACCTGAAGCTGCGACAGCCGATGCTCATGGTGTCGCAATTTATATGCGTAATGTGCATGTAGCGATTGCTGATAAGATTGTTTTATCAGATGTTGATTTAATGATTGAGGCAGGTAGTCAAGTTGCAATTGTAGGTCCGTCGGGGGCAGGAAAATCGACATTAACAAGTTTGTTGTTAGGATGGAATTATCCCCAATCCGGTTATATTTTGGTTGATGGTCAGCCGTTAAATTATGAAAATTTGCAGAAATTGCGCCATGAAATTGCCTGGGTCGATCCCACAGTTGCCTTATGGAATCGTTCGTTCTTATATAACTTGCGCTACGGGACAGCAACAAACGAAGTTGAAAACTCACTTGATACGATTATGCAACGGGCAGATTTGTTGGGTGTTTTGTCTCGTCTCCCCAACGGTTTACAAACGAGTTTGGGAAGTGGTGGACGCATGATTTCTGGTGGGGAGGGGCAACGTGTGCGGTTTGGGCGTGTTATGCACCGTGAAAATGCGCGGTTGGTGATTTTGGATGAGGCATTTAGAGGATTGGACCGTGGTAAACGGCGTCAGCTTTTAGGCTCGGCACGTACTTATTGGAAGGATGCTACGCTCATTTGCATTACGCATGATGTTGAACAGACACAAGATTTTGAGCGTGTCTTGGTTGTTGAACACGGCCGTATTGTGGAAGATGGTGCACCCGATGATCTGAAAGCAAACAAAGCGTCACGATACCATCAACTGCTAGCCGCAGAGAGAGCCGTTCGTGAAGATTTGTGGTCTGGTAAAGAAATTCCTTGGCGTCGCTTCTGGTTAGAACAGGGTCGTTTAACGGAACGAGGAGAAGCATCATGACCATAGCGACCACCATCTTAAGGCGATCTGACGTTCCTCAACTAACAACAGAAATCAATGCTGTGGCGGCCCTTACCCCTTATGCATGGTCATATTCAGCATTAGATGATGCGATACAAGGATTAGCGCAAAAAAGAAAATATATCTCTGTGGCAACGGCAAATAGCTCAGAGAGACCTTTGGCATTAGAAGATACATATTCCCCAGATACGATTGAAAAGCAAATTGAGATAATGGCCGATTGGATAGGTGTTGAGGCAGAACCTGTGCATACAACCTATACGGACTTTACAGTTTTTCTGCGGCACGGAGGTCCTGCTATTCTCATGCTGCCGATCATAAATGAACAAGAAAAACAACCGTATTTTCTTGCCCTCTTAAAAGGTGGCAAAAACCATGTTTCGTTGCTGACGCCTTCATTATCAGTGGTGCGTCTTGAGCATGAATTAATACAGGCCGCGATTTGTTATGATTTGGAGACGCCACTGCTACCAGAAATAAATCAATTGTTGTTGTCACTTGAATTGCCAGCGCACCGTCACTTAAAAGCTCAGCAAGCAATCTTTCAAGAGAGATTAGGCCCACTAACGATTCACAATGTCTGGCTGATCAAATTATCGCCGCGCTCAAAAATTTCTGCTCCCGCACGAGAGGCTCGCCTGCCATTGCTATTTATTTTGACTGTAATTGGGCAGGCTGGAGATTATATCCTTTATTTAGCTGCTTGGGGTGTCATTGGGCAGGTAGCTTTAACTGGTGAAATCACTTGGGTGTGGCTATTGGTGGGTCTGCTGCTTTGGATATCGAGCTATCCGTTTACGCTTTTACGCATTTGGGGGCAGCGTCTGTTTTCGGTTAGGTTGGGCAAGGTGCTCAAGGAGCGGTTTTTCTATGGCATCTTGCAATTGGATTTAGATGAAATTCAAAAAGCGGGTGAGGGGAAGTTCCTCGCATGGTCTATGGAATCTGACAAATTGGAGCAGGCAAGTTTAGGGGGTGGATTTCTGGTTCTTGGGTCAACGGTTTCTTTGATGGCATTGATTGCTGCGTTGTTGCTCGCTCAGCAATTTTTGATGGGCGGGTTACTTCTGGTTTGGTTACTTGTTAGCTTGTTTGTCATTTGGCGTTTTTCAGAAACTTTCTTCAATTTGAATAAACATTACTCCTCGATGACGAACGATTTTTTGGAGCGAATTGAGGGGCATCGTACACGGTTGGTACAAGAGACCAATTGGTTTGAAGATTCAGATAGAGATATTGTCCGTTATTTAGAATTAACGAAGCGCGATGATACAAATACAACGCTGCTTCTTGTGTTTATTCCTCATGGTTGGGTGATTGCTGGGTTGTTAGCAACGGCCGTTATTTTTGTTTCTACACCAACGGCCGTTTTAGATCTAGGCATCAACTTCTTTGCTATTTTATTTGCTTACCAACTATTAGAGATTTTAACCTGGGGAACAACCGATGTTATCCGTGCGATTGTTGCTTGGCGAGTTATCTCTCCGATATATAAAGCTGTTGGCAGTGGTGATGATTTTATTGTGCAAGCACCTCCCCTTAATGGAGTGGAAAAGGGACAATCCATCATTAGTGCCCACAACCTTATATTTCGTTACAAATCTCAAAATCGTGATGTATTGCGTGGTGTCGATCTGCAAATATTTGCAGAAGATCAAATACTTCTAGAAGGACCTTCTGGTGGTGGGAAATCGACACTTGCCTCTGTATTAGCTGGGTTGTACGTATCAGAATCTGGCCTCTTGTTATTGCGTGGATTTGATCGCCCGACACTGGGTACAAAAACCTGGCATCAGCATGTTATTGCTGCACCTCAATTTCATGAGAACCATGTTTTAAATGCGTCATTTGCCTTCAATTTGCTGATGGGACGACAATGGCCGCCTTCCGAAGAAGACTTAAAAGATGCCGAAGCGATTTGTGAAGAACTTGGGCTTGGCGACTTGCTCTCTAGTATGCCGCGCGGGTTAAATGAACTTGTTGGTGACGAAGGTTGGATGCTGTCACATGGAGAACGCAGCCGATTATATATTGCCCGCGCATTGTTGCAGCGAGCTGATTTAGTCATCTTAGATGAAAGTTTTGCCTCTCTTGATCCTGAAAATATGCGTACGGCCTTAGAGGCAGTGATGAAGCATGCCCCCACGTTAATGGTGATTGCCCATCCATAAATAGCAAGGTTGTTCACATTGATGGCCCTACAAGTAAGCAAACCTTGCTTATAAAAACAAAGGAGTGTTTATGTCAACTGTTGTTGTTCTGAATTTGGCCGGTTCAGGTCATATCAATCCTTCTTTGCCCCTCGTTGCTGGCCTTGTAGAGCAGGGAGAAAAGGTGATTTATTACTCCACAGCACCATACCAACAAGTAATAGAGCACACAGGGGCTGAATATCGCCCTTATGCTCACCCCGAAACTTTAATCCCTAAGGCACATCAAGGTGCTTTTTTTAGTGTGATGGCCCATTTTGCGCATGCTGCAAAGCAAAATATGCCTGCATTACTTTCAGAGTTGCAAGCTGATCCCCCTGATTATTTACTGGTTGACTCCATGTGTTTATGGGGAAATTTAATACAGCAAATTTTAGATGTACCTGCTGTTATGTTTTCATCAATTTTTATCATGCCCCCGCAATGGCCAGCAGCAACGGTTATCGATATTACACAAAAAAGCTGGGCCAGGGAAACATTGGTTAATGGATTGAAGTCTTTTCACACTTATTTTGAGATTGCCCAAAAGCTAGATCGGCAATATGGTACACAATGCCCCGGTTTAGTTGAGTCCTTTTCTAATCCGCAAGGTTTAAATCTTTTATTTGCTTCTCGTAATTTTCATCCGGCAGTAGAAATGTTTGATGAGGAGAGGTATAAATTTATTGGTCCCTCTGTTGCCGTGCGCTCCGAAGCAGTTGCGTTTCCGTTTGATCAGTTAGGAAAAGAGCCCATCATTTATATTTCGCTGGGAACAATCAATACAGATTTCCCAGATTTTTTCAAGGATTGCTTTGCTGCATTCGATGGTTTGCCTTACCAAGTCATCATGTCTATCGG
The DNA here is from genome assembly GCA_050290485.1 of Promineifilaceae bacterium (SeqCode). Classification (GTDB taxonomy): domain Bacteria; phylum Chloroflexota; class Anaerolineae; order Promineifilales; family Promineifilaceae; genus JBNKHS01. The sequence continues at coordinate 8,445 of JBNKHS010000079.1, forward strand.
CAATAAAATTGATCCTGCCATGTTGGGCACACCTCCCACTAACTTTATTGTGCAGCCTTACGTACCACAGCTTGAAATATTGAAGCATGTTTCGCTGTTTATTACGCATGGCGGTATGAACAGTACCTGTGAAGCATTGTGGCAAGATGTTCCTTTGATTGTTATTCCGCGCCGTGGCGATCAATTTTTGGTGGCACAACAAGTTGTGGCCGCAGGGGCTGGACTTCATTTGGCAACATCAGAAGTGACCCCAGAAATTTTACGTAGTTCTGCAGTTGAGATTTTATCTAATTCGCAATACAAACAACAGGCGCAACTGTTGGGGCAATCTTTTAGAGACGCTGGCGGTTATCGGCGTGGTGTCGAGGAGATTTTTGCCTACAAGCAGAGAGTTGGCTTAAGTAAATTCCGGAAAGAAGTTTAAAAATAAACGCCGTTTTGGAAGTTACTTTCAGGAGAATGAGGAGGATGTGATGGGACCAAACCCTTACTTAAAAAAACTTGGTTTTGCAAATGATGACAGAGTTGTTGTGCTTCATGCTGATGATGTGGGTATGTGTCATGCTTCTGTTCCTGCCTTTCAAGAACTGTATGAACAAGGGCGAATTAGTTCAGGGGCAACGATGGTTCCTTGCGCCTGGTTTCCTGTTGTAGCGGCCTATTGTCAAGAACGGCCGTATATCGATATGGGCGTGCATTTAACCTTTACAAGCGAATGGGATAACTATCGCTGGGGGCCGCTTTCGACACGAGAGCGCACGTCGGGATTGTTAGATGATGCCGGGTATTTTTATCGGTCGGCAGAGGATGCCCAAGCCCACGCGCAGATGGATGCGATTGAAAAAGAGGTCATGGAGCAGATAGAGACCGCGTTGCAAGCGGGCATTGATGTAACCCATGTAGATACCCATATGGGGACGATGCTGCATCCCAAATTTTTGCCTGCCTATGTTGCCGCTGGACATCGCTATCAAATACCTGTCATGGCATTGCGCTTAACGGATGAGCAGATACAGGGATGGCCGCCGGAATTGATTGCGCAGGCGAGGCAAGTTGTGGCCGAACTTGAGGCAGACAACTTCCCCACGTTTGACCATTTTTGCATTATGCCTTTGCGTGAGCCGGATAATCGCCTTGAAGATATTTTCCAAACCTTAGAATCGATTGGCCCAGGATTGACGCATTTTGTGATGCATCCAACCGTGGACACGCCTGAAATTCGGAATATTGCCGCTGATTGGCAAGGACGGGTGGCGGATTATCAAGGATTTATGAGCGATCAGTTGGTAGATTATTTAGCAAAATCTGATATTCAAGTGATTGGGTATCGTGATTTGCGCGATGTGTTGCGGGGGAGCTGATTGTAAACGGCCGTTTTGGCCCATTACGCATGTCACTGTAGTCACCAAGAATAATTTAGTGACAGGGGAGATTGGCTCGAGCTGTCGTGATTTCTTTGATTTCTGCTTTGCGGCCAGTGAAAGGTGTCGTTTGTTGGGTGTGGTTATGGGTGGCCAGCAGTTGGGCAATTTGCAAAGACGGCCGTCTTTCGTCCCGCTCAATTTTTCTCCCAAAAATGAACAATACAAATGTAGTGACCGATTGATTTTTAGATTGTACACTATCCAAGCAGTAACCGTTTGATAGATTGTCTGATATCAAGAAATAGCAACTCGAGCGAATTGTAAATAAACCCCAAATAGGAATAAGCATGCGCAATTATTGGGAAAATCTACGATTGTTTAACCGCAATGTACGCTTCTTTTTAACGGCAACGGCCGTTCATGGGTTTGTCTTTTTTGGCATTTACTCCTTACTCCTCAATCTTTATTTATTGCGACTTGGTTATGGCTCAGAATTTATTGGCATCGTCAATGGAATTGGGCCGTTGATGTTGGCCTTGTTTAGTTTGCCTGCTGGGGTTGTTAGTCGCCGATTTGGGGAAAGGCGTGTGATGTTGGTTGGCTATTTTGTATTGGCGCTAGGTCTTGGGTTGCTGCCGCTCTCGGAATTTTTCCCAGAGAATATCCATCAAATTTGGATTGCCGGTGCCTATGCTTTGACGTGGGCTGCTGCCGCTTTTGTCCTTGTCAACTTTAGCCCTTACTTGATGGCCTGGACAGGTGAACAAGAACGAAATTACGCGTTTGCTATTCAAAGTGCGATGTTTCCTGTTGCTGGCTTTTTAGGTAGTTTCTTGGGGGGAACATTACCTCTTTTCTTTGCAAAATTAGCGGGGATAACGTTGGAATCGCCCATTCCTTATCGGAATGCGTTATTGGTCGCGGCACTAATTGATTTTTTAGCAGCAGTTGCCATTTGGCAAACAGCAGACGCAGAGGAAACGGCCGTTATCACCAACAATACCCAACAGACACACAGTGCCCCACCATACCGTCTCATCATCCTCTTTACCCTTGTCTCCCTGTTAATGGTTGGTGGTGAGTGGACAATGCGTGTTTACTTCAATGTTTATCTCGATGATCGCTTGTCCGTACACACCACGCTGATTGGCACATTGTCTGCTGGAGCGTTGTTTATGGGTTTGTTTGCTTTGCTATCGCCACAAGCAGCAGCACGGTGGGGTAGAAATCGGGTTGTTTTTATTGGCTTGCTCGGTGTATTTACGGCCTTTCTCCCTCTTGTTTTTATTGAACATTGGCTTGCTGTGGGTCTTGGTTATATGATTTTGATTGCTGCTATTTCATTAAGCAATCCCACTTTCCTTGTTTTTAGTCAGAGCGTGGTTGAGCCTCAATGGCGCACAACCATTGCCAGCAGCATTGCCATGGCTGTTGGCTTGAGTGTAGCGATTACCTCTTTTGGTGGCGGTTACATCATTGCTGCTTATGGCTATAAAACCTTGTTTATGCTTGGCGCATTGGCCGGGCTAACTGGTGCCCTGATTGTGTGGCGATTCTTGCCCTACGAAAGAGTCAAAACAAAGATTGTTCCCCAAGCAATGGACTAAAACGGCCGTAAAAACGAGATCAAAATTATAATTCAAGCATGCTGTGCCAGATTTTTGGAAAGCGGTTGTCGTATTAGGTGTAATTCCTCTACCTGTGTTTATGACATCTGTCATTTTTATCCAATAGCATTCATCACTTGACCCTTCCCCTAAATACACGATGATAAATGTAGCAGAAAGTGTGTGATTTGCTCTCTCCCCAACATCCCTATATACATCCATCTTGCCGGAGAAAGCCCCCCCAGTTTGAGGTATGGAATGGAGAATACCCCCTATGAAAACAGTAACGTTTACCTTACCTATGATGTTTGGTGATCATCATGTTGTGGCCGTGCATGATTTATTACGACCCTTATCTGGTATCGATCATGTATACGCCAGCAGTGCCTTTCACATTGTTGAAGTGACCTATGATGAAACGGAAACGACGGACCAAGAGATTCATGCTGTTTTGGTGCAGTCGGGCTATCTTGATGAGATCGATGTGCCCACAGAACTGGCCGAACGCAGTGATGACAAGAAGAACGGTCTGTTTTTCCGGCACACAAAAACATTCCCACAGACGCAAAACATTATTAGCTTTGCCCAAGATACACCGTCCCCGAAACGGCCGTTATGGCCTTGTCCCGGTCTCGATAAATAAAAGGAGGATCACCTATGGCCAAGAAAATGCGTACGCCAGAAGAACGCAGCATCGATCCCGCCGCCCAAGAAATGCTCATCTATGCCGATGAGTTGGCATTGGGCACAGCCTTCAGCCGCGCCGATAAAATGTCCCCATGCAATATTGGTGCAGCAGGGATGTGTTGCAAAATTTGTGGCATGGGGCCGTGTCGCCTCACTAAAGAAGGCGATACGGGAGTTTGTGGTGCGACCATTGACACGATTCAAGCCCGCAACTTAATTCGTGCCATTGCCGCTGGTTCGGCAGCCCATTCCGATCATGGTCGGGATATGGCTTTTACCTTAAAAGCGGTTGCTAATGGAGAAGCGGAAGGGTATCGGATTCGTGATATTGCCAAGCTGCGCATAGTCGCCCAAAAGTATGACATTGACATTGAAGGACGGGCACCAGAAGAGATTGCTAACGAATTGGCAGATCTATACATTGCGCAATATGGGCAACAAAAAGGGGAGGTTGTCATTGTTAATCGTGCCCCTGAAAAACGCCTCAAGTTATGGCGTGAACTCAATGTTGTGCCTCGTGGTATTGACCGTGAAGTCGTGGAGGCATTGCATCGTACTCATATTGGGGATGACCAGGACCCCGAACATATTCTCAATCATGCGGTGCGCACGGCTTTAGCTGATGGGTGGGGTGGCAGCATGATGGCCACAGACATTTCCGACATTCTCTTTGGCACACCAGCGCCTATTTTGGGAGAAACAAACTTAGGTGTGCTTAAAGAGGATATGGTCAATGTCATTGTCCATGGGCACGAACCGACATTGAGTCAAATGATTGTCGCTGCTTCTCAGGACCCTGAAATTATCGCATACGCAAAACAAGCGGGAAGCAATGGCGTCAATCTGGCGGGCATTTGTTGTACGGCCAATGAAATTTTAATGCGTCAAGGGATTCCCGCAGCGGGTAACTTCTTGCATCAAGAGTTATCTATTTTAACGGGCTCTGTGGAAGCGATGGTGGTCGATGTGCAATGCATCATGCAAGCGTTGGTGGGTTTGGCGGAGAATTT
>JBNKHS010000080.1:0-13027 GCA_050290485.1 Promineifilaceae bacterium (SeqCode)
TAAGGCGAAAAGCGACGTAGGAAAAGCCAATCCAGACGAGATCAGAAGGGGATGCGAGGTTGACTTGCTGTCCAGTAAGCGAACGCCAAAATGCAGAAACGGCCGTTGTCAGTTGTGGCGACTTCAGGATGACAAAAATGATGACGATAAAAACGATCCCGGCTGTGAGCACTTTCCGCTGTTCTAGTTTGCGCAACCAATGAGAGATGATGGTGAAAACGGCCGTAATCAACAACATCCCAATCGCTACAGCAAAGATCGAAGGAGGGCGATAGCTAATCCAGCGTGTTTCAAAACCAAGATAACGATTCAAGGCCACAAAAAGAATCAATCCAAAAAGAAGCAGCAAACTGAGCCGATCCTCTTTCCAAAAAGATTGTTGGGTTTTATCAGTGTGGTCACGTGTAAGCCACCACACCATGACAGTAAGCACGATGGTTGCTGTTTGCAGCAAGTAGTCGCCAAATCTGACAGGTGTTGCCGTTTGATACCAATAAATCGCTAAAACAGATCCGCCAAACAGCACCCAGCTGCGTGCCTTTTGCGGCACAAGCAAGATAAAGAGCAGCGCAAATCCGCAGAGAATGGCGATTGTGATGATGTCGAAGCTCATTGATTGGCTCCTGTCGCTCGTAAAATCGCATCAAGCACCATCAGCGCGGTTAAATCGTTCATGGGATACCCTTTGGTGAACGTGTTGGGATCTGTGTAATCATTGCGATCTGAGATGGTGAGATGGGCATTATCGGCGGTTAATCCGCGCTCTGGTAAGGTTGCCGCAACCGCATCAAAATCCCAAAGCGGTATTTTGTATTCGTTAGCCAGTTGAATGAGCACTTCGTTGTTGCGGTTATCCCCCTCAAATCGATCTGCTTTGGTAGCCAGGACGGGAATAATGCCTTGCTGAAGGCAAAATTCGATGATTTGACGCATGTTTTCTGTGAATAACTCACGCGTTATGCCATCGTTAGTGCCAATGCGCATCAAGATGACACTGGGATTGTTATGGCGAATTTCGCACTGCAGCATATGCTCTTGCGGTCCACACCACGATTTATTGGACCACATCGGATCGAGAATACCGAAACTGCTGAGCCCAACTTTTGTGGCCGTCCCGTAGCGGCTAAATGATCCTGCATAATGATCAATGACTGGTTGTAGATAATCGTATTGCCCTAAGTTGTAATATGTATCGTTGTCGAATCGAGTCAGGTAATGACTGGTAAGGACGGCACTGTCTCCCACTTTGGAGAAAACATGCGGGTCGCGGCCAAGTGTATTGCCTTGGGCAAAGATAGTGGCCACATTGGCCATTACTTCTGGGGGCATGCGGACAATGACATTGGGGGAGATTTCGTTAACAGGTAGCCCGAATGCTGGTGTGGGTGTTGGGAATTGGGGGCTGGGGAGCGGAGCTTGTTCTGAGCTTTCTGAAGGATTGGAGATTGGGGATTGGGGGTTTTGCTGTTCTGGCTGTGGCCATGTGGGGGAGGGCAGTGCGGTCGGCGATGGAAATAAGGTGGGCAATGGCATTGCTGTGGTCAGTAAACTTTCCATATCGGCGGTGGGGAGGACGGCAACGGGCATAAGTGTGGGGATGGGCTGCGTATTGTTGCAAGCGGTAAGCATGAAAAGAAAGAATACGGCCGTAATAAACAGCGTTTGGTGTTTGTTTATCAATTCTGTCATGCAAGCTGTTGCCAAAGAAAGCAATTAAGGTATTGGGCAACTTGGTAATTTAATTACACAATTCCATAATTACCCAATCTCTAAAATCCCTGATAAATCCATTGTGGACTGCTGTCACTCGTCACAATAACAAGTAAAATGACGATGAGGCAGAGGGCGACCGCGAGTAAATTCTCCCGAGAAAACAGCTTCTTCATCCTTTATCCCTCATCCTTCATCATTTTATTCCGTTTCCCCACACCATTTCCATTCACCATCTTCTTGCACGGCTTTGTAGTTGGTGAATGGGAACTCTGTTTCTTCGGTGCCATAAAGGGCGATGATGGTGCCTTCACAGGTGATACGGCCGTTTCCCGCATCGGTACAAGCCATGCCTTCAATTTTGGCATCTTGCACACTGTCGAAGGTATGGATTTCACGATCAATAAACTGCTCCATTTCAGAGCAAAGTAAGCCGCGAATGGTGGCTTCGTCACTGGATACTTTTGCTTGTAAATATGTTTCTACAGCTTGAGCGGGATCACCATCTGCATTCCCCCCACCACCACAAGCAGCAAGGAGAATGGTTAAACCAATTAGGACAAAAATGAACTTTTTCATCAATTAAACCTACACTTTTTTGTTTTTTGCGCGTGGAATTATAACCCTTATCCCTCAGATTGCACCGTTTTGCGAATGGCATCGAGCATCATCAAGCCAGACAAATCTTGCATTGCGTGGCCACTCTGGAACGTTTCGGGGAGGGTGAAGTCATTGCTTTCATACTCTTTGGTGTGGATATTATCTGTGTCGAGTCCACGGTTGGGTAAGGTTTCTGCCAAAACGTCAAAATCCCAGATGGGGATTTGATACTCAGCGGCGATTTCACGCATGATTTCGTTGTTGGTGTTGTCTCCTTCAAAGCGGTCTGCTTTGGTCATGATGATGGGAATAACACCGTTAGAAATGGCGACTTCTACCATTTGGCGCATGTTATAGCGGTAGCCGCTGGGGGCTCCTGCATCGTTGGAACCAAGCCGAATAATGAGATAGGATGGATTTTGCAGACGGATTTCGCACGTGAGCAAATCTTCTTCAGGAACGCACCAATCTTTATCTGCCCAGAAGGGATCAAACACTGACCACGAGTGCAGCCCATGACGAGCGGCAACGCCGTAGCGCGACCAATTGTTGGCAAACGCATCGACGGTGGATTGCAAATAACTGTACTCTCCCAAGTTGAGCTCTGGTTCACCGAAGCGGGCCAGAAGATGTGGGTTAAGAGCTGTACTGTCGCCAAGGACGGAGTAGGCGTTTGGATCGCGTCCCCAAAGTTGGCCATTGGCGTAAATATCGCGAACGTTTTCTTGGACGTTAGGGGGGATGATGATGAAAGATTCAACCGGCAGTCCGTTAACGGGCACGGGGGTAGGGGTTGGTGTGGGTGGCGTTGTTGGTGTTGCTGTTGGTGCTTCTGGTTCTAAGGTGGGGGTGATGGTAGGAACGGCCGTTTCTGTGGCGGTTGGTTGTGTGATGATGGGGGTGTTGGTGGGTGCCGTTGTTGCTGCTTGCAAAACGGCCGTATCGCTTGCCGATTCGGCCGTTGCCCCTGTTGTCTGGTTTCTTGGGAATAGTAAAAATAAAGCAGTTCCTAAAAACAAGAAACCTAAAATACCTAAGCTAATTGTGCCAATCAATAAGTTCTTTCTTTCCATACCGTTGAATTTTAGGGAAGTTTAGGTGATTGGGCGAGGATGTTAATGTCAGGAGCATGTTTTTACCAAAGTATTGAATGGTTCAACGCAAAGACGCAAAGAATGGAAGTGGCAAAGAGAAAAAAGCTTTGCATCTTTTGTCACTTTTGCTTCTTTGCGTTGAAAAACTCGATCTTGGTGAAAGCGCGATGTCAGGAGTCCATGACCTGTAAATAAGCGCGGTCAAAAGCGGCCAGCATACTCTCTAACTCTGAATAAGGTCCAGGCGTATACGCCTTGGATTGCACACCCTTTTGCGTCAGTTCACAAACGTGCCAATCTTGTTTGTTGGTCATGTTCCAAAAGTCGATGGCATCTTGGGGATTAAAGTTGGGATCTGCTTGCGCATTGGGCGCAAACAGCCATTCACAGATGATTTGTGTTTGTGTGGGCGAGATGGGACGCAGTTGGTGAGTGACCACATAATCGGGGAAAAAACTCAAGAAGATGGTGGGCATGATTGTGTAATAATGAACGAGGCCTTTGCTTTCTTGCAGAATTGGCGCACAAATGCGGCCACTCATGGTCATACTGCCATTGGCAAGGCTCATCTGCATCGGCCCGCCAAGAATGAAACCTTCTTCCAAATCATTAGAACTGTTACGATAGGGTGTCAACTCATTGAGGCGGGGATGAATGGTGGGGCAGTGGTAACATTCAGAGTAGTTGTGAAAGATGATTTTCCAATTGGCGGCAACATCGTAAATGATCTGGTGTCCAACGCTTAAACTGTCCAGCTGCCATGCACTGAATTTGCCCATTAATGGCGCAAAGGCTTTTGCAAATGGGATTGGGTTTGGGTCTAAATTGACAAAGATGAACCCTTCCCAAACGGCCGTTTCTACAGGATGCAGACCATATTCAGCAGGATCGAAGTTTTCAACATCTTGCATTGTGGGGGCGCCCAATAAACGGCCGTCAAGACCATAGGTCCATGCATGATAAGGGCATTGGAAGGAAAGGCGGCTGCCGCTCGTTTCTGTGCAAATTTGTGTCCCCCGATGACGGCACACATTGTAAAAGCCATGTACTTCACCATCTTGAGCACGCACAAAGATAAGCGATTCATTACCAATCCTTTGTAAAAAATATTGACTTGTCTGCGCAATTTGGCTAGCACGGCCTGCGTAAAGCCAATGTGTTGCAAACAGCTTTTTCTTTTCTTGGGCGAAAATGGTTTCGTCAAAAAAATAATTTCCCGATAATGTTTTTTGTCCAAATGCGCTTCTTTCTTTCATCTGTTGCCTTTCCCAAAATGAAATTGTTGTACAAGCAACCCTATTTTACTTTTGTTTTCGATGAAGTGGCAATGCTTACCAGTAAGCCATTTGTGTGATGAGATTTTGATGAAACAACCAGAATGGGCTATTGGATTTTGGGTGATCTCGTTTAAGATGAGAAAGTAGGAGAAGGAGACAGGACACGTCGAAAAGGATGGCCTGAATGTATGTTTCCAATCAATACCAATTAGCTGAATTGGTGCCATCAGATCATGCAGAGTGGCGGATGGCACAGCGCAATGTGTCTTGGACAGATATTGAGTTTATTTTGGATCATGGCGAGAAGATTTATCGGCATGGGGTGATATTCTTTTATTTGCGTCGCTGTGATATTCCGTTGGGGTTGCGTAAGAAATACGGCCGTTTAGAAGGGGCAACCGTTGTGTTCAATGGTCAAACCCATGAAATCATTACCGTTTATCGCAGCCATCGACAAAAAGGATTGCGTCGTGTCAAAAGCAAACCGACACGAAATTTTAGATCGAAATGGCATTATCATTAATGAGCAAGAGCCGCAGCAATGCGGCTTTTTTTGTTTAATTTACTTTAGTTCGATAATAGAACACTGATTTATCTGATTGATCTGATTTTTTTGATAAGATCAGGTCAATCAAGTTTATCTGCGGGAGCAATCTATGTTCTATTTCATCTTTGAATGCAGGTTAATTAGAACAGAAATCTGTTTTTCTCCAGCAAAATCCCCAAAATTAAATTATTTTCGTTATAATGATTTTTATTTATGTTTACCAATCCTTCATGGGGAAGTTTGGATTGATAAAAATTTATAAGGTTGACACAGTAGAAGTGCGATGGAGATGATTTAATGCCAGATGCAGAAAGACATCCTGTTGTGGGTTGGGAAAAAAATTCACCAGTACCTGAAGGTCATCAATTTAACCGTTATTTATCGGTAAAAAACGGCCGTTTACATTTAGATGGGCTCGATTTATTTGATTTATTTGTGGGGAATTCCGCAGTGGGCAGCGGAACCAAGCCACTGCCCAGCCCCCTAGAAATTGTGTATTTGCCCATCATTCGGCAGCAAATTACCAATATGAATAATGTGTTTGCCGAAGCGGCTGCTGAATTAGCGTATAACGGCCGTTTCTATTACACCTATGCCTCGAAGGCAAACGCTGCTGAAGAGATCATTCGCACAACTCTAGGCGCTGGAGCACATCATGAAATGTCCTCTACAGTGGATGTCGACATTGCCAAAATCATGATTAAACGTGGCTTGTTGACCAATGCGCGCATGATTGTCTGCAATGGATTTAAAGGTTCTGGTTCACATTATGCTGCCAACATTTTGCAGTTACGGCAACTGCACGAAAACATCATTCCCGTCATCGAAGATTTGGGCGAACTGTCTTCATTGATTAGCTCTGGCTACAGCTTTAACGTTGGCTTGCGTATGAAAAGCTACGGCCATAATAAAACGCAGGCCGAAATGAATGCGGCCAATTCCCGCTTCGGTATGGATATTGATGATATTTGGAAGGCGGCTGACTACATTTCTGCCGCGCCAAACTTAAATCTCACGCTCTATCACAATATGGTGGGCAGCCAAATTATAGATATTGATGATTTTATTGATCGTCTGCAACCTGGGATGGAGGTATTTGCTCGTCTACGTCAACGGTATTCAGACGTGCACATTTTTAACTTTGGTGGGGGAATGCCTGTGGCCATGACCTTGGACTTTGATTTTGATTATAAGGCATTTGCAGTTGCGCTCATGACGGCATTACAGAAAACATGTGATCGTTATGGTGTGCCCGTGCCTGACGTGATGGGAGAATTCGGCCGTTATACAACTTCTGAACATGGAGCGCATCTGTTTAAGATCATCACCAACAAGGAAAATGGCTCGAAACTACCGTGGTACATCATTGATGGCTCAATCATGTCTTCATTTCCTGATAGCTGGGCGTTGTCGGAGCATTTTATTGTCTTGCCTTTAAACAATCTAGATAAACCGTTCCAACAGGTGCAGTTAGGTGGCATCACCTGTGACAGCGACGATGTCTATCCACCTAAACCAAGCCACTCTCCACTTTATCTTCCTGTAGACACCGATGAATTATACGTAGGCTTTTTTAGCATTGGCGCCTATCAAGAGATGCTGGGTGGCGTCAAGGGTAGTAAACATTGTGTCTTGCCGGAAGCAAATGAAATGATTATAGATAAGGATGAAAACGGCCGTTTTCAATACGAAATCATTCAAGGCCAAACAGAAGATGATGTCTTGCGTAACCTCGGCTATCGCGTGTAAAAAAGCAAGGGGCAATACGCCTGCTTGAAACTATTGAAATCTTGCTGCGTATACCCATATGTGGGGAAATTGTTAAAAATAATCGCATATTTCCCATATATTCTGAACAAGATTATTAACAGTTAACCATTAACTATTCACAATTAACCATTCAAAAGGAGTCGCCATGGATCGTACCCGTATTATATTCGTTGCCATTATAGGCATAGCCTTGTTGATTGTTTGTGGGGTTGGTACGGCTGCTTATGTCAATTCTCAACTTGAGGATGATGTGACGCCAACGGCCGTGACAATTGATACCAATAACACAAACACCGAAACATCAACAACAGATAATCAACCTACTGTGCAGCTAGACTCCCCAGATCCAATTTGGGGGCCAAACTACGCTGCTGATGATGGGTTGCCGACATACATTTGTGGGGCAGATGCATTTGGTAGTTACTTCACGTTGCAACAAATGCAAATGTCTGGACAAGACATTGCCAATGGATTCCATTTAGGGATTGTTCCTTTCTTCTTGAATGATGATCCGAACTACGACATTACCGAAGAGCAACGGACTGCCTTATTGGATTCAGGCCAATGGGATTGTTTGTTGACCACGCTGGACTCAGTTGCCTTATCTAGCCCTGGCCAAATCACGGCCATCGTCGATGAAAGTGCTGGTGCCGACCAATTGTGGGGACGTGATGTGGAAACCATCAATGATATCGAAGGGAAACGCATTGCCTTTGCCCGCGATAGTGTTGGCGAATACTTTGTCTATTACACCTTATCCATCGCGCAATTGAGCCCACGATCACAAGTGACCTTAGTGCCGCAAGATAGCGTTGCCGATGCGGTTGCCGCCTTTAATGATGGCCAAGCTGACATCGTTTCTGGTTGGGAACCTGACATTTATGATGCAGAAGCTGGTGGCGGTGTGCCGTTGCTCAGCTCGAATCAATTGCGCATTGTTATGGACGTGATTGTGACTTCACGAGACACCATTGCCAACGATGCTAATTTGGTGCAAAACTTCCACAATGCGTGGTTTGCTACCTTGAAAGATCAAGTTGAAGATTTAGATACGGCCGCTTCTCAAATTGCCGCATGGGGAAACAACGATTGGAGCTTTGTCTATCCCGAATCCGCTACTGAAGATTTGCGCTTGTGGCTGGAAAACGTGGCTCAAGCAGATTTGGGAGACAATGCCTTTGTTATGCGTGATACACGACCGATCTTGAGTCGGTTAGAGACAGCTCGCCGTGTTTGGGCAGCGTCCGATGTTTCTGTGCCCAATGATGACATTGCGGACTTGGTCAATGCAGGCTTTGTAACGCGTGCTGCGGAGCAAGCAAGTTTGCAAGCAAACGGTGCACCGATTAATGACACCTTCTCAATTTCGCAACAATTAGATGTCAGTGGTGTCTCCTCAGACGCAGCAGCAACTTTAGCGGTGCTTCCGTGTCGTACCTTTACCTTTTTACCTGAATCGACCGAGCTTACTTTAGAGTCTCGTCGTATTTTGGATACCTGTGTGGTGCCAACGTTATCGCAAAGTGTAGGTCTATTCCTGCGTGTAAAAGGATCTTCTGCATGGCCTGCCAATGATCCTCCATGGACTGAAGCAGACATTTTGGAAGTTGCCGAAGGACGGGCACAGTCGGTTGTTGATTATTTGGTGTCGCAAGGGATCGATCCGGCACGTTTTATTGTCGAGGCAACCTTGCCGCCAGAAGAAAATCGCAATACAGATGATCCTAACATTCAGGCGCAGGATCGCTTCGTGGAATTGACATTGGTAACGGCTGGGCGTTAATTTTGAAGGACGAAGGATGAAGGGTGAAGGATGAAATTGTTTGTCCATCCATACCCCTTTCCCTTCAAAAGGATAGATATGAAATTCAAAAATATAAAAGCGATTGTGGTTTTTGTGGGCTTTTTGAGCTTGACCATTTTAGCTTGTAGCCTGCCAGATGTGGGGCGCGAAGGACCACCCAGTAATGCCGCTGTTGTCGATGTGGTGGCAAACACGAGCTTGGCACCTTGGTTGAATACGGCCGTATCTGAGTTTAATGCCTCCAATACCGAAACGAGCGATGGGAATCCAGTTTACGTGCAACTGCAAGCGGAAGATGCGGGACAAGCGATTACCCACCTGGTCAACAGTGATGACGCGACGACGATGTGGATTCCAGATCAGCAAGTGTGGGCCAATATGCTTGCCGACATGGGCCGCAACGATTACATGAATAATTGCGTGAGCGTTGCTGAGAGTCCATTGGTGATTGGCATGTGGCGCGAAGCCGCCGAGGCGTTAGGGTGGCCTGGCTTGCCCGTCGGCTGGCTTGATGTAGGTAGTTTAGCAGCAGATCCTGCCGCATGGAACTATTACAGCGGTGGTGAGCTTGGTGATCAATTTAGGATGGGGCATACGCATCCTGGTTTGTCAGCAACAGGGGCTTACACGTTGTTGGCCGTGGTACAAGCAGCACAAGGCAAAAGTACGGCCGTAAATCCGGATGAGATTCAACAACCCATTGTACAAGCCTCTGTCGGCGCTTTTGAAAGTGGTGTAACCTGGTTTAGCAGCAATACCCATGATTTAAGTGTATCGATGAGCGACCGTGGTGTGAACTTCCTCACCACAGGCGTGATGTATGAAAGTGATGTCGTCAATAATGGTAAGGGCGAGATTGTGGCTATCTATCCATTTGAAGGCACATTTGTGGCGACTCATCCTGCGTGTGTGAAATCTGGATTGACACCTGAAGCGCAAGAAGCAGCTGAACTGTTCCGTGATTATTTGATCAGTGAGTCGGGGCAAACTTTGGCATTGGCTAATGGATTGCGTCCGGTGAATACGGCCGTATCTATTGGTGCTCCATTGGATGCCGCACATGGTGTTGATCCATCACAACCGGAAGTTGTCTTTGCCGCACCTTCAGTTGATTCTATTTTTGCTGTACGTGAGTTGTGGGAAGATGCGCGTAAAGATGTGAATTTGGTTATGGCTTTAGATACGTCGGGGAGTATGCGTGGCTCTAAGATGGATACAATGCGCGAAGCGGCTGTTCAATTTGTGCAACAAATGGGAGATGACGATTACATCTCGATCATGGGTTTTAGCACAGAGCCTTATCTTGTGGTTGAACATACGCAAGTTGGCCCGAATCGTGACAAGATTGTCAATGCGATTCAAAGCCTTTCTGCATCTGGAGACACGACGTTGTTTGATGCGATTGGGGATAGTGGTACGTTGCTGACGGAAACGACATTGCCGAGTACGGCAAATGCCCTTGTGGTGCTTACCGATGGGCAAGATACACGTAGTTACCGCTTTGATAATAATACGGCCGTAAATGAAGCTTTGGCCAATAACGCCACCGTTTTTACCATCGCTTATGGTCGCGATGCAGACGAAAGCACGTTAGAAAATCTAGCTGTTCGCGCTAATGGTAAATTCTTTGCTGGCGACGAAGCCAGTATTTCTGCGATTTACGAAGAAATGTCTGCTGCTTTTGGTGGTAGTGTTGGTGTAGGTCGCTAATGATAAATAGTCAGATTGGTTCAATTTTCAAAATTGAACCAATCTATATTTTGGAATCAAAGCCTTCGCTGTGGGAGGCTTTTTTCTTTTGAGTTTACTAAAAAGCATTGACATTTAGTCTGTTTTTCTGTATTTCATAGTTATCCGGTTTGACAAATTTTGCTCCTGAGGTGGGTTATGACATTGGCTTCACCCCCTAATTTTCAATCTGATTTATTTCATACTGTGCGTTTGAATGAGCGGCAGAAAGATTTGTTGCGTAAGTTGGTTTCCTTTTTAAGCGAGGGCAAATTAAAAGAGCCGTTTGTTCCATTTCCTTTGGGTAATCCAACGACTCATTATGTGCTTTACCTGCGCCAAGAAAAGAGTTTTAAGTTTAAGCATATTAGTGATCTCGATGTGCTTTGTGATGCGGATTACCTTTCTTACAAGTGGCACCGTTTGGGTTCAACAAAGCTGTTTTCAATTACGAAAGCTGGGTTTGATGCAGTCAAAAATGGATTTCAGTCACCTAACAGCGGGGGCTCGATTTTGTTGAATGATTTGTTGGTGACGATGAGTGGGGGGGCGTTTGCGGTGCCCAGGTTTGATGGGCATTTGGATATTATGCAGGTTGCTTTGGATCCGGTGTTGAGACATACGGCCGTTTCCATTTTAATTGATGCTTTGCAAAATCACGTCGAATCCCAGCTTTCATGGGCAACCTATAGAGCATACTATGAAACCTTAAAGCAGTTTGAAATGGAGATCATGGGGCCAGCTCCTGATGAGGTACGTATCCAGGAATTAGCTAGCACTTTGAGCTTTGCTGGTGATTTAAGAGGACCACTTCCTGTAACTGTTCAAGTATGGACTTTTTTGTATCCATTGCTGATCATTTCTTCCATTCAAGCCCAACAGCGTTTATTGCCAAAGTGAATTGGGTTTTGGGATTTTGTTGAGGCATCATTGTATTTGGAAAGGCAGATTACCAATCTACCCTTACATTTGATGTCAACCCCTTGAACTTCCACAGACACAATAAAATCCCCTTTCATGTATTGACAATTATCTATATGATTGTTAAAATCAAACGTATCGATGCTCATCTATTTGATGGGCATTTTATTTGGATTATTAAATAGACAGCCGTCTATATGAAAGTGAAGGAGTGTGAAATGACGACAACTTATGATGCCATTGTGATCGGTGGTGGACAATCAGGGTTAGCTGCTGGTTATTATTTGCAGAAATGGGGAGCAAAATTTTTAATTTTAGAGGCATCGGCGCAAGCAACCGGTTCTTGGGCAGATCATTATGATAGTTTGCACCTCTTTTCCCCTGCAAAATATTCTGCATTACCCGAATTTCCATTTTCAGGAGCACAAGAACGATATCCAAGTAAATTAGACGTTGTCGCTTATTTACAAGCGTTTCAAGCTCAATTTGAGTTGCCAGTTGTTACGAACTCCCCTGTTGTTGCGGTTGAGAAGATAAGGGATGGCTTCAATGTGAAAACACGCGAAACGAATTACCAAACAAAAAGTATTGTTTCCGCGACGGGTGGTTTTCGCAACCCTTACCTGCCCAAGATTAAAAATGTAGATTTGTTTGAGGGAGAAACGCTTCATTCCTTTGCTTACAAAAACAGTAAATTGTATCAAAACAAGCGGGTTATTGTTGTGGGTGCAGGTAATTCGGCGATTCAAATTGCCGCTGAGTTGGCCAATGTAGCTGAAGTGACGTTAACCACGCGAGAGCCTATTCGCTTCCAGAAGCAGCGTATGTTAGGCAAGGATATTCATTTTTGGATGAAGTGGACAGGGCTCGATAATTTCCCTAAACAAGAAGTTCCGCAGCGTGGTTTGGTCATTGACAGCGGCCGTTTTCAAGAGGCAATGCAAAATGGGAAGTTTAACGAGAGGCAAATGTTCACTGCGTTTTATGAAGAGGGTGTGATTTGGTCGGATGGTGAAAAGGAAGCGGTTGATGTCGTTATTTTTGCGACAGGGTATCGTCCCAATGTTGATTATTTAGCGGATTTGGATGTGTTGGATGAAAACGGCCGTATTCAACAGCATAAAGGAATCAGTAACACTACAATTGGACTGTATTTCGTGGGCATTCCTTTTCAAAGAAATTTAGCCTCAGCGACAATACGGGGAGCTGGTCCAGATGCTAAATTTGTGGTCAACCATTTACGAAAAGTAGTACCTTTTACAGCAAAAGCGTCTGTGCAAAATCATAGCATAGCACACACAATTCGTGAAAAATATTGTGCTCTATTTTGCCCACCAACAAATGCTGTTGGTGGATAGCTGTATTTGCGTTCATTTTAGCTTTGGGTAAAGTTTGTGGTCTGGTTTGTGTATCTTTGAAACTCAAATGGTGTTTGTACGTACAGATGGTCATGTGAAAGCTTTTTGTAGAAGTTTTCAAGGGAGACAAACCGATGTTTGACAACTTAAACGAAAATACCCGTAAGCAGTTGGGCTACTTACTCTCGATTCCTGAACGAACTGTGCGCTCTTTGGCG
>JBNKHS010000081.1:0-12999 GCA_050290485.1 Promineifilaceae bacterium (SeqCode)
GTTCCTGTTGTTACATCTCTAAAGTGGCAATTAACGTTTCTGAGACAAAACGGCCGTAATCATACCTATTTTTGTCAAAGCCTAAATCAACCATTGACCAGGTGTCGTTGGCGACACACATAATGCCGAACGCTACTTTTTGCCGTTGTTCTAATGGGGAATCGGGGAATACATATTGCAGTGCGTCTAAGATAAGATTTTCAAATTGATGATACAAGTTGAGCAGTTGTTTGTGTGTGTGCGGATCCCGATCTTTGGTTGCCCACAACGCTTGCGTGAGCGTGTCGTAGTCGCTGATTTCTTCATTGCCATCACAACAAAAGAGATGATCGAGCAAGGCGGGAATTAGCTCTTCCTGCATCATACTCTCGATGGCAAAGGTGAGTTCCGCTTGAAACCCTTCGATGATGCGCGAAACGGCCGCTTCGATCAAATCATCCCGATTGCCAATGTAATGACGGATGATGGCTCGTTTGACACCTGCTTCTTCAGCAATCATTTCCAATGAACTGCCATCCAGCCCATATTGGCGGATACACACCTCGAAGGCATCTAAAATTTGTTCGCGTCGTTCTTTGGCTAAACTTTTACGTCCCATGTTGCGTGTTGCGTGTTGCGTATTGCGTAAGAAGTTTAGTTACGCAATACGCACTACGTTATGAAATCTAGTCAGATGAAATGTGACTAGCTGCTGTTACGTTTATTTCACCCATATTGCGAATATTGGGTTGGAAGGCGGCGTAGAAGGCGATGGCGGCCAGTGCCATCCCTGCCGTAAAAACAACGGCCGTATAATTCCACTCAATCAACGCCCCAAAGAAAGTATCCGCGACGGGAGCCAATCCGACAAATGAAAACATAAGCAAACTCATGATCCGTCCCAGCAGTGCTTCGGGAGAACGCATTTGCAGCCAAGTCGTGAATTGGATAATCACCCAGCCGTCCAACATACCAGTTAAGAAAAGGAGGCCGCCTGCGACCAACATTGTTTGTGCAAAGGCGAGACCGGCCATGAACACACCCATGCCCGTAACGGCCGTAAACAAATAAGTTCCCAGCTGTGCCTGTGGTGGCTTTGGTAGGACTCCCGATAAAATGATCCCAATGAGCGCGCCACCACCGTAAGCGGACATCAAAAGACCAAAAGAGGCCGCTCCGTCGGGCATGCGCTCATCTGCCAAAACAGGAATCCCGATGGTCAAGGGGGCGACACTCAATACCGTCAGCGCGGCGACAATGATGAACACCGTGCGCAGCGTCGCATCTTGCCACACATAAGCCAACCCTTCTTTGATCGATTGCAGAACCGTTTGTGCTGCGTCGGATGCGGTAATTTTTGTGGGGCGCATCAATTTAAGCGTTAGCGCCGACAACAAGAACGTGATTGCATCAAGGGCAAAGGCAATACCGATGCCGCGCAAATCAGGCACTTCTTGACCATCGACGCCAGTAGTTGAGAACAGGGCAATAATGGCTCCGGCCAAAACGGGGCCAAGAAAGACGCTTAGCTGCGCGGTTCCCTGTGTGATTGAATTCCCGATTTGTAGCTGACTTTTGGGCAAGATGGCCGGTACGATGGCGCTAGCTGCAGGATAGAAAAAGGCGTCCGCCAGGCCAAACAGCAGGGCAAACAGATAGATCATCCACAACTGCACAACGTTACTCAAAATAACAGATGCGAGGACAGTCACCAAGATCATGCGGGCGATATTTGTCAGCAGCATCAATTTGCGCGGTGAAAAGCGATCGGTCAATGCGCCCCCAAATAACATGAAAAGTGCACGGGGAATGCCTGCCACTGCGAGAACTGTCCCCATGGCAAAGGCATCCCCAGTCAGGCGCAGTACCAACCACGGTAAAGCAATCAGCCCAAATTGGTCGCCAAGCAGCGAAATACCTTCGCCAAGCCACAGCCAGCGGAAGTCACGCACGGTCAGCACTTCTTTTAATGCTTGCCAGCCATTATTGTGGGGGTGTTCTTGTGCGGAAACGGCCGTTTTCTGCGGGATTTCAATTTCTGTTTCTACCATTTGCTGTAAACTCCAAAATAGAATAGATTTTCAACTCTGATAATCTATTTTGGCTAAAGCATGGCAAATGTCAATAGATTGTCAAGATTGATAATCTATTTCTTAGGCAACGTTTCTTTGAAAATAAAAATAGAACGCAGATTGCAACCTATGGTTGCTCGCAGATGGACCTTATTTTCCTGATCTTATAAAAATCAGGTTTATCAGTTCAATCAGCGTTATCTGCGTTCTATTATGATCAAAAAAGACGGCCGTTTCTAAAAACGGCCGTCTCGCTACTGATTACTGCAAACTACTTACTGAAAACTGATCACTGGCTCTTAACGGCCGTCCACAACTCATCATACAAAGGTAATGCTTCTTCGCTCACTTCAGTTAACCAAACGAGCTTCTCTTGTACATCCGCTGGTGGATAGACGCTGGGATCATTGAGCAGTTCTTCGTCAATGAACTCATTGGCTGCTGCATTGGGGCTAGAGTAATAAACATAGTTTGTGATCGTTCCCGCAACTTCTGGTTCCAAAAGATAGTTCATGAAGTGCATCGCTGTTTCATACCGTTCTGTATCA
This sequence comes from Promineifilaceae bacterium (SeqCode), assembly GCA_050290485.1. Taxonomy (GTDB): domain Bacteria; phylum Chloroflexota; class Anaerolineae; order Promineifilales; family Promineifilaceae; genus JBNKHS01. The sequence goes on from JBNKHS010000081.1 coordinate 2,600, forward strand.
GCTGTGATGCAAATATTATCCAACCATTTGACGGCACCTTCTTGAGGAATGGCGTAATACCAGTTGCCATCTTCGGTTTCTTCATCATAGGTTTCGTAATAAGCGGTAGCCACACCACCACTCCAACCATGCGTCAACACAACTTCATCAGGAACCAACAAAGAGCTTGGATAATCATCCGAGTTGAATGTTTTCCAATATGGCTTGGCGTTGAGCATCAGGTCACGTGCTTCATTGAGTTCGTCTGGATTGGTTGTATTGGGATCATAGCCGAGATAAATTAAGGCTGCTGCCGTTAATTCACGGGGATCATTTAAAACGTTGATTCCACCATCTGCATATTGTTCCAGCAGTTCTGGGTCAAAAACATAGGCCCAGCTATCTGGCTCATTTTCCTCAAAGAAAGGATGTCCTGCACGGTAGCCAATACCTGTCGTTCCCCAATAATAAGGGACACAATATTCATTACCGGGATCAAATGGAGCCCCTAAGAATTGTGGATCTAGATTGCCATAATTGGACAAGGCACCTGTGTCGATTTTGTGGAGCAAGCCCAAATCGATCATAATTGCGACCATGTAATCAGATGGGAAGATAACGTCGTATCCCGTGGCTCCTGCTTGTAATTTAGCCAGCAAATCTTCATTAGAAGAATACTCATCATAAATAACATCGACGCCATACTCTTCTTCATAAGCGGCAACCATATCTTGGTCAATGTAATCAGCCCAATTGTAAACGCTGAGGGTGTCGGCGAGTTGGGGGCCAGAATCTTCTACGGCCGTTTCTTCACCACCCTCACTGCTTGTTTCTTCAGCGTCACTACTTGTGTCTTCACTGTCGGTTGCTGGTCCACCAGCAGGCCCACCACCACATGCAACTAAAGCGGCAGCCAGCAGCACAATGAACAATAACCATAATTTTTTACTCATTATTCTTTCCTCCATCAGAAAAAATTAATAAAAATTGGAGCTTTTTCGACATTCACTCCAATTTGTAAACAAACAAATTTGCTCGCATATGCATTATCGTCGTTGGACTAATAACGAAATGACGACCAAGATCGTTGACCCTAAGAACATCAAGGTGGAGACGGCATTTACCTCAGGCGATAACCCAAAACGAATCATAGAATAAACACGCACGGGTAACGTGGTTGACCCCGGACCCGCCACGAAGAAGGTGATCACAAAGTCATCGAGGGAAAGGGTAAAAGCGAGTAGAGCCCCAGCCACGATGCCGGGCATCAACAAAGGCAAAGTTACACGACGAAAGGTAATCCATGCATTAGCGCCTAAATCGGCGGCGGCCTCTTCTAAATCAGAGTCCATGTCGGCCAATCGGGCGCGAACAATAATGGCAACAAAGGCGATATTGAAGGCGACATGGGCAATCAAAATGGTGTAACGACTTAATGATATGCCCAAAATGACAAAGAAGAGCAGTGTAGAAAGCGCCATGGCGATATCGGGAATGATGATGGGCAAATAGAGAACGCCATCAAAAGCCAACTTTCCTCGAAAACGGAAGCGTTCCATGGCAATGGCGGCCAGGGTGCCCAAAATAGTGCTCACAATCGTTGACCATGTCGCCACCCACAAACTAAGCCGTAAAGCGCTGCCCATCTGTGAATCTTTAAAGAGTTCTGCGTACCATTGCAAGCTAAACCCTGTCCACACACTGACGAAACGATTTTCGTTGAAGGAGTAGATGATCAGGACTGCGATGGGAACATACAAAAAGAGGAAAACACCAATTGCTAAGAAGGTTAAGACATTTTGGTTAAACTTTTGCCGAATGGTATGTCGATTCCAGCGGCGCTTTGATTGTATGGATTGGGATGGATAAGTTGCTGTTGTCATAATTGAAATCTTATTGATTTGTTATGGTCGGCGTCCGCGCCGTGCCATCTTGGTGGCTCGGTCTGGAGACCGGCCACGGCCTAGTGTCAAAGATTAAATAGGGTTGTCCGCACGGCTTTGCACACGGAAGTAAATGACGATGGCCAGCATCATCAAACCAATCATAATAAAGCCAATGGCCGAGCCAAATGGCCAATCTCTTGCGGTCATGAATTGTTGCTGCAGGAGGTTGCCCAATAAGATGACTTTTGCTCCGCCGAGTAGATCAGGTGTGACGTAAGCGCCCAGTGAGGGAATAAAAACGATGATGGAACCAGCAATAATGCCGGGTAAGGTGAGCGGCAGGAGCACGCGATAGGTGCTGCGCCACGCATTTGCCCCCAGATCAGCAGCAGCTTCTAGCAGGGCCCAATCAAGTTTCTCGAGGTTGGTGTAGAGTGGGAGTACCATGAAGGGCAGGTAGCCATAAAAGAGCCCCAGAAATACGGCCGTTTGGTTAAACATCAAAGGCAGCGGGCTCTCTGTAAATGACGCCAACCAATCGAAGAATTGTGATTGGCTCGCGAGTTGTACAGCCAAATTATGAATACTTCCTGTCCACGCCGTGTTAATCAAGCCCGAGTCACGCAAAATCAACATCCATGCGTAGGTGCGCACAAGGAAGTTCGTCCAAAAGGGAATCATGACAAGGAAGATCAAAATGGGGCGACGATCGCGTGGTTGTTTAGCAATCCAATACGCAAACGGGTAGCCAACGAACAAGCAAATGAGCGTATTAATGAGCGCCAAGGAAACAGAGCGCCATAAAATACGCAAATAAATAAAGTCACCATTGATTGCACTAAAGAAGCGCACGTAATCATCAAAGTAGAGCGGAATATTGGCGATAGAAAACTCGGGATAGACAACTGTACCGCGAAAAGAGCGTTCACCTAAGCTCACAAAAAAAACAATAAGCATGGGCAAAACGAAGAATACTAATAACCAGAATGCAGAGAGATAGGCCAAAGACCAGGGTGCGTGGCGCATGAGCAAAACCAGCAAGAAGCCAGACAGCCCAAAAAGAATGACCGCCCCATAAAACTCTCGCGCCAGAATGAAATAAGTGACGGAAGCGAGTAGGGTGAGGCAGGCAACGATGATGCCCAATTTTTGTGCCCACTTTTGGCGGCGAATCAATCCCACACCAACGAGGATGTCGGCAACAAAGAAGGCACCATAAATGATGTAGGCCCAAATAGGTGGCCATTCAGCTAAAGCTAACTCTGCGGGGAACGCATTCCATTCAATAGAGCCAAAGGTGAGCCAACGCACAAATAGCAGTGCCCAACCCGCAGCTTGCATGAGGAAGAGATATCCGGCAACTTCAAAAAATGGATTTCGTCCAGCATCTAAGCGTATGCGTGGCTCTGTTGAAGATTGGGGAGGGGTGGTGGATGTTGCTTCCATTGAAGTTACTCCGTCAGGATTTGGGCGTTTTCTGCGGCCCAATGAACATACACTTCGTTGCCTACATCGAAGGTTTGATCGTAACGATTGCCAAAATTTTGCACGCGAACAAAGAGAGAATCTTGGTTGGGGAGTTCAACACGATAGCGGGTGTCTGTACCGATGTAGATGGCTTCTGTAATACGGCCGTTTATGACCACATTGTTTCGTTCTGCAGCCAAATATTGCCGCATATCTACTTTTTGTTGTGGTACATCGCCACCAAATATGTGCGCGACTTCTTCCATATCCAGAAAATCAGCTTTTGCTTCCAGCATATCAACCTCCCCTTGTTGGTATAAGTTGATTTTTTCAGGACGAATTGCTAACGTGATTTCTTGTCCAACTGCCAACTCGCGCCCATCAGCTGTTCCTCGAACGGAAATTTCGCCAAGTTGAACGGTCGTAAAATCATCTAACTCAGCGACTTGGCCCGCCACAAAATTAGTTTCTCCAATAAAATCGGCCACAAAGCGGTTGGTGGGATGTTCATAAATGTCACGTGGTGTGCCCACTTGCTGCACAATGCCATTATTCATCACTGCGATGCGGTCAGACATGGTTAATGCTTCTTCTTGGTCGTGCGTCACATAAATAAAGGTAATGCCAACTTCCGATTGGATTTGTTTCAGTTCGAGCTGCATTGCTTTGCGTAATTTGAGATCCAAAGCCCCAAGTGGTTCATCAAGAAGCAGCACTTCTGGTTTGTTCACAAGGGCACGGGCTAAGGCAACACGTTGCTGCTGTCCTCCTGAAAGTTGTTTGGGACGTCGCATGCTGAATTGCGGAAGTTGCACCAGTTCTAGGACTTCATTGACACGTCGCTCAATCTCTTTTTTGGGAACCTTTTTCATTTCTAGACCGAAGGCGATGTTTTGCGCAACGGTCATATGAGGGAAGAGTGCGTAATTTTGGAAAACGGTGTTAACAGGGCGTCTGAATGGAGGAATGCCTGCAACAGGTTGTCCATGAATGTAAATCTCGCCGATAGTGGGCTGTTCAAATCCGGCAATCATCCGTAACGTTGTTGTTTTACCACAACCACTAGGGCCAAGCAGGGAAAAGAATTCACCGTCTTGGATATCGAGGTCAATATTATCTACGGCCGTAAAATCACCAAATAGTTTAGATACTTGGGTTAATGATACGGCGGCATGTGCAGAACTCTTCTTGTCTTTAGGTACAGATGCTGCCAACTTTTTAGTCTCCTCACTCACTTTGTTGTCGATGTTTTCATTGCAGGTGTTGCCCCATGAGCCATCTTATAAGTGTGCAAAATAAAATAAGTTTGTGTGCGTTGTACGCCAATGATGTTTTGTAACTTTTCGCGGATAAATAGCGAAAGGTGTTCTCGATCCCGACAAAATACTTCAACCATCAAATCATATTCTCCCGAAACCATAATCAGATAACTGACTTCCGAGAATTGGGAGATTGCAGCGGCGGCTTCTTCAAGGTGTGGGGGTTGCACGGAGATGGCAATCATGGCCGGGGCATCGTAGCCCATTTGATGGGGGTCGATCAGCCCAATAATTTGAATCACTTGATCGTCCAGTAACCGTGAAACACGGTTGCGGACTGTGCCTTCGGTGACATTGAGTTCTTTGGCGATTTCAGTGTACCGTTTACGGCCGTTTTGTTGTAAAGCTTTTATAATTGCGTAATCTAATTCATCCATAATCTGTTTGCAAAAATTGCGATAGTCCAGTATTATCTAGCTTTGATTTGCGAAAATCGAATCCGTTTGCAATTTTATTGCGAAAATCGTAAAAATGCAAATAGATATTTCAAGGCTACTATTTTCGCAAATAATTATCAATTATCCAATAAAGTTCCACAGAAGTATATCCTTTCAACCTATGTTGGCAGGATCGGTTTGTTTAGGAGAATATATTTATGCCATTACAAGGTAAGAAATCTCACGAATTTTTTGAACGCGCCAAGAAAGTCATTCCCTATGGGGTAAATTCCAACTTTCGCTTTGATGACAATCACACGGTTGTAGTTGCAGATGCCAAAGATGGTTACATCTATGATTTTGATGGCAAACGATATATCGATTATCGTTTAGGGTTTGGCCCCATTATTTTGGGACATACCGATCCTTTTGTAAACGGCCGTGTTAAAGAAGCTGTCGAACATGGAATCAGCTTTGCCGGAACCCAAGAATATGAAGTGAAAGTGGCTGAACGCATCGTCGATATGTGTCCCGGCGTAGATATGGTGCGTCTCTCCAACACAGGCTCAGAATGTACCATGCACGCTTTACGTTTGGCCCGTGGCTACACAGGGCGTGACCTGATCATCAAATTTGAAGGATCCTATCACGGTGCACATGATTATGTGCTGTGGTCAACTGCGGGTGGCGACCCCGAAAAAGTAGGCGATCGACAACGGCCAACTGCGCATAAAATGAGCTGGGGTATTCCTGAAATGATGCGCGAGCTTGTGCAGGTGATGCCCTACAATGACGTCGAAGTTTTAGGTGAGTTTTTACAAGAAAAGGGAGAACTCGTCGCGGCCATCATTGTTGAACCGATTTTAGGGAACGGCAATGGTATGATGCCTCGTCCTGGATTTTTAGAATTCTTGCGCGAGCAATGTACAAAATATGGCATCGTTCTCATTTTCGATGAGGTCAAAACAGGGTTCCGTATTGCTGCCGGTGGCGCTCGTGAATATTTCGGCGTGATTCCTGATCTTTCAACCTATGCCAAGGCATTGGGCAATGGATATCCGATTGCAGCCATTGGCGGCAATAAAGATATTATGATGAATATGGCACCGGGCAAAGTATTCCAAGGAGGCACTTACACAGGAAACGCAGTTTCAACTGCCGCAGCTGATGCCACTTTAGAGTTTATGCAAACAGGTCAGGTTTTCCCTAAAATTGAAAAAGTGGGCACAATCATCATGGAAGGGATCGATGAAATTTGCAATCGGTACAGTGTGCCGCATGTTATCAATGGGGTTCCTTCTATGTTTGGTATCTCTTTTAATATCGATCAACCAATGTATGAATGGCGTGATCTCTTTAAAGCGGATTGGGATATGTATGAAACGGTAACGCGCCATATGATTAGTTTGGGTGTTATGCCCGAAGCCGATGGATTTGAACCCTATTTCCTCTGTTCTGATCATACAGAAGAAGATGCGGCGGAAACGTTGACTGCATTTGAAGAAGGGTTAAAGGTTGCTTTAGGTAAATAAATATTCTCATTGGGTGATCTTATACATCGCCCAATGAATCCTGAAGGTTGTTATGAAAACTGTACCCTTTTGGACAGATGAGTATCCTCGCCCCGATGATTTGCCTGTGGCAACGGCCGTTCCTGAAAATGTGGATGTGGCTATCGTCGGCAGTGGCTATACTGGGTTAAATGCAGCGCGTGTGTTGGCCGATAGTGGGGCAACTGTTGCCGTTTTGGAACGACACACGATTGGATGGGGTGCCAGTTCTCGTAATGGGGGCATGGCGACTCCTGGTATCAAACAATCACTTAAAGTAATCTGGAAAAAATACGGCCGTGATTATGCTCACAAATTTTGGCAAGCTTCCCTTGATGCCATCGATCGCATTGATCAAGTTGTCAAAGAAGACAACATTGATTGTGATTGGCAGCGGAATGGGCACATCGCCCTTGCTTACAAACCATCCCACTTTGCATATTACGAGCATCTCCATAAATGGCTGCAAGACGAATTCGGGCACAAAACAACCCTTGTCAGCAAGAAAAACATTCGCTCAGAAATAGGTTCCGATTTGTATTATGGGGGTTTGGCCGATGCTTACAGTGGCGGCATTCAACCAGCTAAATATGTGTTTGGTTTGGCCCGTGCGGTGGCGCAGCGTGGTGTTCACCTTTGCGAAAACAGCGAGGTTACCCAAATCGAGAAATTGCCAACCTGCTTTTTGCTCCATACCAGTCAAGGCTCGATCAAAGCAAATGAGGTGTTGATTGCCACAAATGGGTATACGGATAGATTGATTCCACAGTTAAAACCTAAAATTTTCCCTGTAGGCAGTTACATTATTGTCACCGAGCCCTTGCCGCAAGCCTTGCAAGATGAACTGAGCCCCAAGCGTCGTATGTTTTATGATTCCAAGAACTTCCTTAACTATTTTCGGCTAACGCCAGACGGCCGTATGTTGTGGGGAGGACGCAATAATCTCAGTACAAATCTTGATCTGCAAGATAGTGCCCAACGATTGCAAGAAACCTTGTATCGTGCGTTTCCGCAGCTGCGCGACATTCCATTAACACATACATGGACAGGACAACTCGGTCTTACATTCGATTTGATGCCCCACATTGGCCATGTAGATGGCATCACCTACGCGTTTGGCTATGGCGGACATGGCTTATCGATCGCTACCTATGTTGGCACAGAAGTGGGTAGGTTGCTGGCTGGCGAAATTCAGAGCACACCTTTTATGGAAATACCTGAGGACATTCGCTTTTTCTATCGTGATAAGCCTTGGTTCCTTCCCTTTGCTGCTCAATATTATCGTTTTCGGGATAAGGTTTCGTAAACGATAAAACTGCAAAAATGAAAAAGATTCAAGACATCGTTACAAAAGTTTTTCAACGCTCTGAATCCAGCGTTGGCTGATCCTGCCGAAGCCAAAGCGGTTGTTGCTGAGCATTCAGGCCAGCCTTCGACAAGCTCAGACTTCGTTTAGCCTGTTAAAGTTTTTACGTAACAATGTATTCAATTGTAAAAGAGCAACTGCCACAATGATGCAGGGCAAGCGAGGAGGATGGTCAGTAACTATACCATTCTCCTCATTTGTGATACGACTGCATTTTATACAATGACGCTAGGCTTGTATGAAATAGCTAATATTTAATTTTGTGCAGAGGTGGTGTCTTACTCACCCACCATAGGCAAGCTATCCCATTTTTTATCTGTAAAATTATTGAATGGATCTTCGCAAGTAAGGTGGATTACTTGCTGCATTTTGGCGATGCGTCTGCGCAAATATGGTGAAAAGAATTCACCATATTTTGCTTGTAAAAGGGGCAGTTGCCAATCATTGCCAGTAATAATGCCACGGCAACTAGGTGTCTGACAGCCACAGGTAAATTCGTCATAATCTGTACTGTCTGACATCGCATAGTCAAAGCATATCTCTTCATTGGGATGAATATCACGCATGGCAACTAATGTGATGGAGTCGCTCAAACCCGCGTTTGGTTCACAAGAATGGTTGACATAATCGCCATCTTCTGGCCCTGAATAAGGCTCTTCATAAGGAACTTGATACAGATTTTCTTCGATCTGTATACTGTGTTCGCGTGCCTGAATTGAAATTTGAGCCATCTGCTCGCCAGTCAATACCTTGCCGCCCCAACAGACAAGTAATTCGCCTTCTGGGATGAACGTTGTGGCATAGACTCCGAAAAAACCTTTATTTGGATTTTCCCGGACTTCCAATTTGGGTGATAAGAAATGTGTTTTGTGTTTTTTCATGGTGTGTTGTCTCCATCTAAAATAGGTTGGGTGGCGAAAACGACTATTCTGTGAGGAATGGCCCAAAAAACGCCGTGAATAAGATATGCTTCGGTGGAGCTTTGTCTTGGAGAATAGCTTTTAGAATAGAGACAGGGGTGCGTTGTAGGAGGAAGTTGGTAAGGAGATAACACCTTGAGTAACCCTCGAAAATTACCCTGACTAATCAGTACTATCCAGTCTAGGCGTCAGCCCTTACCGCTATGTAAACGTAACGGATATTAAACCAATCACGTTGCCTATTTTTTAAGCGCGGGAATATTATCCACTTTAGAAAAATTTTTCAAGGAATTGGTGAAAATATGACACTTTTACTAAAGTCCCCGGCACTTAAGTGCTTTAGTCGAGAGATAAAAGTCACAAGTAAAGTGCCGAGGACTTGCCTCAATCAAGGATTTGGTCGTTTAGTAACCGCGTAATTTTGTGAGGGTGATCCGAATGGAGTTGGAGAAGGCTTGGGCAAAGCTTTCAGGGGTCATATTGATTGAGGTGATGCCTTCGCGGTATTTTTCAAGGTACCCCGAATGTTGATTGGCAGGGGGGATAGTGGTGTCAGATACGGCCGTTCCCCTAAAAATTATCACATCATGTCCCTTGAAGTCACTGTTGAAATGTAGAGCAACTGTAGGATGCGTGGCAATATTGCGTACTTTTGGCTTGCTTGCCCGGCTGTAGATGAGAAATGATTCGCCATCCCACCAAAACCACACAGGAGAGGGGTGGGGCACACCATTGGCGGACACAGTGGTTATCCAAATGATATGCTCGTTATTTAATTTGTTTAAGACATGCTGACCATGTTCTGTGTTGGGATCAATGTTTAGCATAATATTTTTCCATTGAAGTGTCATCCCTTGGTGAGCGGAGGTATTTTCAACTAATTCATCAAATGGATCCCCGTCTACGCGGGGATGACAAAAAAAAGGTAAAATTATATAGATATTAGTGTGGGTGTTCGCTGTTCCTAAGCATTCATAAATGCTTGAATTTCTGCTTCAAATTTGGTGCTAGGGCGAGCGCCAACCACACGTTGCACAGGCTCTCCATTTTTGAAAAATGTGAAGGTGGGCATGGCATGAATGGAGTAGCGGACGACGAGCTGCGGTGACTGTTCACTGTCTACTTCTAGAAATTTGACTTGTTCACCATATTTTTGCGCCAATTGCTGGTAGATGGGGTGCATCATTTTGCAAGGTGGGCACCAATCAGCAGTGAAGTCTACAATGGCGTATTCCGTATCTTGCAGGGTTTCATCAAATGTTTGGTCGTTTACGTGAATGACGTTACTCATTTTGTTCTCCTTGGATGTTTATGCGGCTGTAGTTGGGGAAGAAGAAAGACGGCCGTATTCCTTGCGCATACCCTAAATCACACATTAACCCGATATGCTTGGCGTTGGGGAATGTCGTTCCCGCTTCCCAGCGTCCAACCGTGGATTGAGGCACACCTAAAATATCCCCCAATTCCGCTTGTGAAAGTCCTAACTTTTTGCGAAATGCTTTTATTTGATTCGAATCGAAGGGCATTTATATCACC
>JBNKHS010000082.1:0-12771 GCA_050290485.1 Promineifilaceae bacterium (SeqCode)
GAAAAAGGCATCAACGCAATCAAAAAAGCAGCCGACAAAGTAGGCATGAACTATTCTATAGAAGAAGGCGAAGCTGCCTTTTATGGCCCAAAACTAGATTTCATCTTCCGCGATGTCCTCAAACGAGAATGGCAGTTAGGAACTGTACAAGTTGACTTCTTGCTACCAGAACGGTTCGATTTGGAATACATTGCCGAAGATGGCCAACGCCATCGCCCGGTTATGATTCACCGTGCACCATTCGGTAGCATGGAACGTTTCGTTGGCATTTTAATTGAACACTTCAACGGGGCCTTCCCGTTGTGGTTATCGCCTGTACAAGTCAAGATGATTCCGATCGCAGATCGTCATGTTGAATATGCCAATCAAGTAGCCAATGAGTTACGGGCGATAGGTATGCGCGTGGAAGTTGACGCTGGCAGTGAACGCATGAACAAGAAAATTCGCAATGCACAGTTGATGAAAATTCCTTACATGCTTGTCGTTGGTGATTCTGAAGCCGAAGAAGGCACGGTTGCCGTACGAACTCGCAACAATGACAACCGAGGCGCAATGACTTTGACCGACTTCAAAGAGATGGCGACTACCTTGACCACAACCAAATCAATGGAACTCTGAGTGGCTTAAAATAAGCAACATTTGTTAGCAGCAAGCCGCTCTTAGGAGCGGCTTTTTTGTTTTATATGGCCAAGGCCATATCTAGGAGAAATATCATGTCACAAATTAGTGAATCTTATGCACAATCTGATCTATATAAAATTCGGCATACGGCCGCACACGTGTTAGCGCAAGCCGTTTTAGAAAAATACCCTGATGCCAAATTAGGCATTGGGCCACCAATTGATGATGGCTTTTATTACGATTTTGATTTAGGCGTTGACAACAAGGACAAACCTATCTCATTCAAGCCCGATGACTTAGCCGATCTTGAAAAACGCATGCGGCGTATCATCGCTGGACAATTTCCTTTAGAGTATCGGGAGATTAGCTTAGATGAAGCAAAGCAACTATTTGCAGAGCAACCATACAAGCTAGAGCTGATCGATGAATTGGGTCAAGACGGTGCCGTTATTAGTACGTACTGTCAAGACTCATTTGAAGACTTATGTCGCGGGCCCCATGTGCCTCAAACGAACAAAATTCCAATCGATGGCTTTAAGCTGATGAGTGTGGCCGGTGCGTATTGGCGTGGTGATGAAAAACGGCCGATGTTGCAACGTATTTATGGTACGGCATGGCCCAACAAAAAAGCCCTCAACGAACATCTGCACCTGTTGGAAGAAGCCAAAAAACGAGATCATCGCAAAATTGGCCGCGATTTGGAAATCTACATTCTAGATGAAGAAGTTGGCCCCGGTTTACCGCTTTGGCTGCCCAATGGCAATATCCTGCGCGAGGAATTGGACAAGTTAGCAAGAGAAATGGAAGATAAGGCTGGCTATCAGCGTGTTTCAACGCCACACATCGCTAAGGAATCGCTTTATCTGCGCAGCCGCCATTTACCTTACTATGAAGATGATATGTATGCACCGATGGAGCGTGATGGCGCAAAATATTATCTGAAACCGATGAACTGCCCGTTCCATCATAAAATATTTGCCAGTAAATCACGCAGTTACCGAGATTTGCCGTTGCGTCTAGCTGAGTATGGCATGGTCTATCGTTATGAACAAAGTGGCGAATTATTCGGCCTGATGCGTGTACGTGCCGCAGAACAAAATGACGCCCATATTTACTGTGCTGAGTCGCAATTTGAAGCAGAGTTTATGAATGTGATCGATCTCTACCGTCGCTATTTTGACCTATTTGATGTAGATAAATATGTGATGCGTTTGAGCAAACACAGCAAGGATGGGTTAGGCAAAAAGTACGTAGACAATGAACGTCTCTGGTTGAAAATGGAGGATATGGTACGACAGGCAATGATCAATGGCGATGTTCCTTTTGTAGAAGCAGATGATGAAGCCGCCTTTTATGGCCCTAAAATTGATGTGCAAATTTGGAGTGCCATTGGACGTGAATTTTCGATCGCGACGAATCAAGTTGATTTTGCTGTACCGTCTCGCTTTGACTTAACGTTTACGAATCACGAGGGGGAAGCAGAAACGCCTTTGTGTATTCATCGGGCACCCTTGGGCAGCCATGAACGCTTTATCGGCTTTTTAATTGAGCATTACGCTGGTAATTTTCCGGTCTGGTTGTCACCTGAACAGGTGCGTATCATTCCCATTACGGATGCACAACATGCCTATGCCCAACGCTTGGAAAACATTTTGGTAGATAAAGGGATCCGTGCCAAAGCAGATTTAGGCAGTGAACGAATGAATGCCAAAATTCGGCAAGCACAAATGATGAAGGTACCTTACATGTTGGTTGTGGGCGAACGGGAAGTCAATGATGGAACGGCCGCTTTACGACAACGTGATGGGGCAAAACAAGATCATATATCAATTGCGGCGTTTATTGCGGATATCGAGGAAAAAATCAGCAGTCGGGCAAAAGCACTTTAGTAGTTTGTGGGTAGTTTCACCGTAAAGGTGCTGCCCTCATCTACTTTACTGGTAACGCTAATTTCACCGTTGTGTGCTTCAATCAAGCTTTGCACAATCGCCAGCCCTAAACCGGTGCCAATGGCTAAATGTTGATGACCTTTAACACGACTGTAGCGGTCGAAGATGTGCGGTAGTTCGTCTTCAGGGATGCCGTAGCCAGTATCTTTGATTTCGACGTAAGCATAACGGCCGTTTACAGTCGTACTCACACAAACATCCCCTTCTTCAGGGGTATACTTCACCGCATTAGAGATCAGATTCAAAAGCACGCGCTGAATCTTACTCATATCAGCTTGCACCATAATGGGTGATGGGACATCGTCGTAGGTTAACGAAATTTTCTTTTCCAGTGCAGGTGCTTGCAAAGATTCTGCGGCCGTTTTTGTCAACAACGCTAAATCAAAACTGGTCACTTCCAACAAAACTGGTGCATTGCCCGAATTCATCTTTTCCAGGTCAAGAATATTGTTAACAATATCCAGCAATGTTTCCTGGCTATTGAGAATAACGGTGGCAATTTTAACTTGCTGGGCACGTTCTAATTCCCGATCACGCAAGATACTTGAATACCCTTTAATACTCGTCAATGGAGTGCGCATATCATGTGTCAAAACAGCCAAAAACGCATTCTTCTCTTCATGCAGCGCGGTTAGCTCTTCATTTGCTTCTTCCAATTCTTGCGTCCGTAAAGCGACCATTTCTTCCAACTGTGTCATCTGCTTTTCTGTATTGTTGACCGTCAGGCGGAAGGTATACGCTGATAAGATAATAGGGAGAATAAAAATAGCTAATCCAAGAATACCAAATTGGGAAACTGCAAGGTAGATGAGGCCACCACCCAAACTAAGCACTAAAATATTCATTGGGATAGCCCAGCGATTTTGCCGCCACATTTCTATCGGCTTGATGCCGTGAGCCATGTAAATGATGATCGCAAGAAGCCAAAAATTAACTTGATCAGCAACAATTCCAGCAACGAACCAAGGGATTGTTTGCCCAAAAATTGTGTCAGATTTTAATAAAATCGAAGTTCCAACAAATGCTAGCCCTGCCATAAGGGTAGAAATTGCTTGCATCCCCGAATTTGCACCAAGTCGTTCAAATTCACCCTTCCAGTCAGGCCCCTTAGACCTAATATTTAACAACCAGATACCAACAACTGAAAGGGAAGCGATCGCCCCAGCTATATATGGATCGTATAATCCTATAGCAGCAAAGCTGACTGCACCGCCTACAGTTACATTGGTCTTGCCCCCAACAAAATTTGTGGTCGTTGTATGAACGCCAATAGTGACTATCAGTAACAACAAAAAGGTATATGGATCATTATATGCTGGGATCAAACTAACCCCATACAAAACAATCACTATGCCAATGATAGTGAGCAAGCTAGTGTAAATTCTTCTCAATTTGAGCATATTGGTTTTAATTAACTATTACTTTACCATTTACCTAATTTTATGCACTTTAATACAAAATCCCCATGATGCACATAGGACATCATGGGGATTTTACGTTTTATAAAAATCTTAAGTTATTATAAAAAGATTTTTTTTAACCTTTTTTGAATCGCTGCCTATTGCAGTGATTCAAAATAAGCGCTAATTTTCGTAATTACTGAGCCCAACCCAATTATAGCTACCAGTCCAATTATAACTACCAACCCAATTATAACTCTCAGCCCAGCCATATCCATTAGCCCAGCCATAGCTACCTGGAATCCATGAATAGCCGCTTTGCCACTCAAGATTATTCTCCCATTCAGCCCATTCAGTTCCGGCTACCCAGTTGTAACCACTTACCCAGCCATAGCCACTTACCCAGCCATAACCACTTACCCAGTTGTAACCACTTACCCAGCCATAACCACTTACCCAGTTGTAACCACCGGTCCAATTATATTCAGAGGCATCAGCTAAAGGGTTTCCATATTCATCGACAATAACAAATTTACCGTCTTGATAAGCTACCGGCCCAACATATTTTTCAGAGGTGGACATACCAACGTTTGCTTCACCCTCTGGTGGAGATAACACTGCTTCTGAAGCATTGATCCGCCCAGCACCTTGTTGGAAGATACTCCAAGTCAAACTTCCATCTGCATTGATTGCAGGACGAGCCGAATTCATTAAGGCAAATTTAACTTCGTTGGGTGTCATCTCTTCGTTATTATCTAACATGAGGGCAACCACACCAGAAGTTGCAGCTGTAGCCGCCGATGTACCTGCAATTTCATAGTATTGGCTTTTTACGCGATAATTTCGATTTTCCTTAGCCCAATTAGAACTGTTTTTGGCCATAGCCAGCATGTGGGCACCAGGAGCAATCAAATCTGGTTTAACAAAGCCAACTTCTGTCGGACCTGCCCCGCTAAATGGCGTCACAAAGTCATCAGACTCATCGTTTGGTGTAAAGTTATCGGTAAATGCACCAACTGTAATAACATAGGGATCATTTCCTGGGGCTGCAATCGTCATGGGGTCAGAGCCACCATTTCCTGCTGCGGCAACAACAACGATGCCAGCATCCCATAATGCTTCTACAGCTTGGTTAATTGGGTCTGCCCAATAAGGGCTATTAATTGCACCAACCAAGGAAAGGTTGACCACTCTAATATTATATTCTTCTTTGTTTTCTAAGATCCAAGTCAACCCTTCAATAATATCTGTATAAGTACCCTTGCCTTCTCCATCAAGGACACGAACATCAATAAAATCAACTTTTGGTGCGATTCCAATAAAGCCATTACTATCTTTTCTTGAATTACCAATCAAGCTGGCCATCATCGTACCATGACCATGTGGGTCACGACGGCGGGTTCCATTATCGAGTGCATCATATCGCACCACAATGTTACCGCGATTCCAATCGAAGTTGGCGATACCAGTGTCTACAATAGCAACACCAATATTACGACCTTTGATACCTTCTTCCCAAGCCGCATCTGCGCCAATAACTTCAGGAAAATCTGTGTCGGGCACATTTTTGCGACTATAGTTTATAAGGCCTGCTATTTCGATGGCATTATCTTGATGAATAGCGACTGTTTTTGAATCTCCTGAAATTGATTCAAGTGCAAATTCGGGAATTTCTGCCGAAACGGCATTGATAATAGCTAAATGCTCATTAACCTGGCCACCATATGATTCAGCAAGGGTAATAGCGTTCTCTAACGAGTTAGATTGAACAATAATTGAAATTGTTTTTGACTGCTGTGGGGCTCCCACAAATATAGTGAGGGCTAACAGGAGGGACATGAGGACTACAGTTCGTTTCATCCGTTTAGACTCCTCGTACTATTAAGTACGACTACTGCTTATAAAATTGTAGCTTATAGTATTCACGTAATGTTCACGTCTTTCAATAGGAAATGGGGTCAGTGACCTTTGTACTATTGAAAAACGACCCTTTTTGCAACCTTAAGGCATGATGTAAGCTTTTCTCTTTATATTTTTGTCGTCTCACAGTAGTGTATTAAACAAATATTGATAGCAAATTAGTAATGACAAATTCTTTTATTTACATTCTATTTTTTGCTTTGGTTTCAAATCCTCAACTTGAATTTTAGAAGGTCGACCTTGGGGATTTTTCTATCAATTTATGAACTTTTGTTATTGGCATGTGTTTTGTCCTTGTTTGCGTTGCTGATATGAATGCATTGTACTTTTCAGAAGTTCCGATAAGTACCACGGAGGTGGAATCATGAAATCAGGTTATGGTTGGGTATAATAATTTAGTTGGTGTGGGAGCCATTAATTGATTTTGAAGAGAGGTTGATGAACAGCTCATTAACCTCTTTTTCATGAAAGTGCAAAATTCTTGTCCATAAAATTATGGTTTTGCGCTTGGGAGTATCTTCATGAATACGGCCGTATCTTCAAAAACAACTGTTGCTCAAAAACCTGTCTTGGCCTCACGTAACTTTCGCTTGTTGTGGTTAGGGCAAGCTGTTTCCACATTTGGCGATAAATTTACAGAAATCGCCATCCCCATTTTCGTTTTTAATTTAACCGGATCCGCTATGCAGCTGGGGCTTGCCTTTCTTGTGCAAACCTTAGCCGCCCTCATTTTTGGCCTGTATGCAGGTGTCATGGCAGATCGTTGGAATCGGCAACGTACCATGATTGGTACAGATATTCTGCGTGCGATTCTTGTTGTGGCCATCTTAGGCATTCCATTGCTCGATGTGACTTTAGAAACACAACTTATCCTGCTTTATGGACTTGGATTTTTGGCTGCAGCTGTGAAACAGTTTTTTGCTCCCGCAAAAGTAGCAACAGTCCCCGAAACTGTATCTGAAAATCAACTCGTGTCGGCCAATTCTTGGGATCAAGCGACAGCCACACTTGTTGGCTTCTTTGGTTTTGCTGTAGCAGGTGCAATTATCGGGTTACTCGGCACGTCAATTGCTTTTGCCGTTGATGCCGGCACGTTTTTACTCTCCGCCTTGTTTATTGCCCTGATGCGGTTGCCCAAAGTTGAAGAAGAGCAAGATACGGCCGTTTCTGAAACGCCTAAACAAAAAGAGTCCGTACTTGCTGGTATTAAAGAAGGATTTGTAGTCGTCCTGCAAAATCCATTGCTCAAAGGGACAGTCATCTTGAGCTTAATCGCTCCGCTTGCCGTAGGCGCAACCCAAGCATTATTGCTCGTCTTTGCCCGCACAACACTAAAAACAGGAGATTTTGGGTTTGGCCTTTTGGAAGGCACGTTTGGGTTAGGTATCGCCTTTGGTGCTTTTATACTCAGTCGATATGGACATAATGTCAACCGAGGCAGATTAATGTCCTTGGGTGTTATTGGAATGGGTATTGGACAACTCATTGCGATCGCCCTCCCCGTACTGCTCACCCAAGTTGGCGATTTTTCATCAACCATTCTCATGGCGGTGACCTTGCCCGCATTCTTTTTAGGCGCAGCATGTAACGCAGCTATCTTTATCGGCATTCGCACCATTGTGCAAGAAAATTCACCACGCGAGCTGATTGGACGTGTCTTTAGTGTGATTATGGTTGCCAGTAGTGCTGCCATTGCCCTCGGTGCCGCAATGGCGGGTTTAGCCGATCTGTTTGGCGTTAACATCATGTTATTTGTCTGGAGCCTTGTCCTGGTATTCTCTGGATTGGGTGCTTTTTCTTGGAAAACCTTTCGGGAGGCCTAAATGATTGCCCAACGCTTCACCCCCAACAACGAACCTTTAGCACAGTATCAACAACGGGCCGAGGCCTTTTGGCAAGCGGAAGTAACTGCCCAATATGAAGCAGGCGCAGGCTTAAGTGAGACCTTATCCTTAGCAGAAACGTACGAAACGTATGCAGATCTCTTTTCATTTACCCAAGTGAAATCACTCATCGAAGCAGCATGGGTCAATTCAGACAGCAATTCTCGTTACTTAGCCGAATTTGCCACAATGCGTTATTTACAGGGTAGTGTTGTTGCCTATGATGAATCTTTTTTCAATCAATTAGGGCCAGCTACCATTTCTTGGGAGGAAAAAGATGTCCCATTTTTTGCCACAATTCCTCTTTTGGCGAGTGAGGCATCTGCGGAAAAACGTTCTCAATTGTATGCGAAACGCTCTGAATTGGTGTCATCTTTTAATGCCAATCGTCAACAAAGATGGCAAGTAATTCATAAAGAAACACAAAAGCTGGGTTACGATTCCTATTATGCATTGTGCAACGAACTGCGTGGATTACGTTTGTCTGGTTTGGAATGTTTGGCCGAACAGTTTTTGCAAGCAACGGCCGTATCCTATCAAAAAGCGTTATCCCATTGGGGCCAAGAGATTTTAGGCACAGCAACACCTGCCGCCGCCGATATGTATTACCTACTACGCGGTGCACAGTTTGATCATTTATTCTCTTTAGATAAGTTAGAAACGGCCGTTCATCAAACCGCCCAAACATTTGGCATCAATCTAGCAAAGTACACCGGGTTAGAAATGGATCTCATTGCGCGGCCCAACAAATCACAACGGCCGTTTTGTGCCTTCGTACAAGTTCCCGACCAAATCAAACTCGTCATCAATCCAACGGGCGGGCATCAAGATTATCGCAATGGGTTCCATGAGCTTGGCCACGCTTTGCATGGTTTGCACATCGACAAAAATGAATCATTTGCCTTACGTTATCTCGGCGATGATTCCGTTGGTGAAGCTTACGCCTTTTTATTTGAACGCTTACCGACTGAACCATTGTGGCTAAGCGAGATCTTAGGGATGGATGATACAGATGAATATGTATCCTATATGAAATTCATCCGTCTGCTCTTTATTCGTCGCTGTGCAACTAAACTGCTTTATGAAAATCGTTTGCATAAAGGAGCCGATAATCCTGCGCAACTCTATGCCGATTTACTACAAAAACACCTCAATTTAGACCTTTCTCCTGCTTATTACCTACTAGATGTGGATGATGGTTTCTATAACGCCCAATATTTCCGTGCATGGCTGCTAGAAGCACAAGTTGTTGCTCAGTTACGTCAAAGTATTGGGGATGAATGGGTCACGAACTCAAGCACCGGTGCATTTTTACGGCCGTTGTGGGCCAAAGGGCAACCAACCGCAGAAACCATCTCCCTGCTGCTCGGTACAGATGGTCTAAACGCAAACGCACTTATCGCTGAGTTCGTTTAATCTCCCTCTCCCGCTAAATTCAATCATTTCTGTCAGATGCAACGCCAGAAGCATTTGCTACATTCTGTGCAGTTGTGATTGTAATTGTCAACTTGTTTTGCAAACAAGCTGGTGAATTGAGGTGAAAGTGTATGAATCCCTGCGACGGTTATAAATTCACTTTACGCTTTCACATTTTATTGGTAGCATAACGATAATCATAAAAATTTGCATTGTAGTACTAAAATCCTATATCATTACGCGACAGTAGGAGTAGTTTTATGTTCGATTTGCGACAAAGCACAAACGGGCGCCCACTACTAGTCGGCCATCGTGGAGCCATGGATGTTGCCCCAGAGAACACAATGCCTGCCTTTGAAGCAGGATTGCGTGGGGGTGCAGATATTCTTGAACTTGATGTTCAATTAACCGCCGACAAAAAAGTGATCCTCTTTCATGACACCGATCTTTACGCAAAAACAGGCGTATACGGCAAAATAGGTGATTATACAGCTGAGTTTTTACGTACACTCGATGTAGGCAACTATTTTGACTCACAATTTACTGGCACCAAGATGCCAATGCTCTATGAAGTGCTTGATTGGGCGAAAGGGCGCATTCCGTTGATGATCGAACTAAAGCATGGCCCTGTTTTCGATCCAGAGTTAGATGAAAAAACAGTGCGGCTCATCGAAGACTACGATATGGTCGATGAAGTTGTCGTGACCAGCTTCGATCAATTTGCATTGCAGCGGGTTAAAGAGTTAAACCCCAATATTTCTACCAGTTTTATTTATGTCGGACGATTCTTTAATCCTGTAGAACTGGTCAAAGCATTTAAAATTGACTCGTTAAGTCCAGCAACTGATTTTATGACTCGTGAAGAGGTAAAAATGATTCAATCAGCAGGATATGCTTGTAGTCCTGGTGGTTTTTATTGGGATTATGAAACATTGCTCGATTGGGGTGTGGATACGATTAGCAGCAATAACCCTGGTGCTTTGCAAATGGTGTAATCACCAGGTTTAAATATATTGAATATTTACGGCCGTTTCTGCACAGAAGCGGCCGTTTTCTTTTTCCCAAAAAAAAGTGAAAGTATGTTAAAATGAGGCAACTTTTTTATAATTTTAGGAGCGTTTTCATGTCAGCAGATTACAAAGATTACAACTATCAAGACCCATCCTTCCCTATTTCAGATCAAAAACTATCTGAAATATTTAGCGGTGTCATGCAGCGTGTTTATGGCTGGATGGCACTTGGCTTGCTTATTACCACACTGGTCAGCTTTTTTGTCTCTACCAGCCCGCGCATCCTCTTTTTTGTTTTCAGCAATTTTTGGATAACGATTGCCTTATTTGTTGTCCAAATTGGATTGGTCATCGCGGTCACAAGATCTGTGAGCAAAATGGCCCCTGGTAAAGCATTAACTTTGTTTTTCATTTACTCAGCATTAAATGGACTTACATTGTCCATCATTTTTTTGGCCTATGATATTGGTGTTGTATTCCTGGCGTTTGGGGCAACAACATTACTATTTATCATCATGGCTGTTGTTGGTTTAACTACCAAAGAAGATTTAACCAAATGGGGTCCCGTCTTATTCTTCGGATTGATTGGCTTAATCATTGCCTCTATCTTGAATTTCTTCTTTGCCAGCACCGTTTTAGATGCAATTATTACCTACGTTGGGATTTTGATTTTCTTGGCTTTGATTGTGTATGACAACAATCAAATTAAGAAAATGACCTACAATGTAGCCGCAGCAGGTGAAGCTGATGCAACGGTTGTCAGCACCATTGGTGTTCTTGGCGCATTAAAGTTATACCTAGATTTTGTGAATCTATTCTTGTTAATCCTACGCCTTTTCAGCCGTCGCTAATATTTAAATTGTTCGTAAAATCAAAAAAGGCTTCCCGTCAAAATGGAAGCCTTTTTATTTTGTAGTTGTTTAAGCGCCCTTCAACAAGCTGAGTACAGGTTCCAACCGTAAGGAAACGCCAAAGTTATTTCATAAGATGATAAATTTATTTTCCTTTCCAGTTGGGCTGACGTTTCATCATAAAACTTTGGGCCCCTTCCATAAAATCTTCAGAAGCCATCAGTTGGCTTTGCGCCCATCCTTCAATCATCAACCCACGATCAATGTCACTCAAACCATCAATAACTCGTTTGGCCATACCAACAGCCAAGGGCGCAGCCAGCGTAATCTCGTCTACCAGTTCTTCGGCCTTGGTCATCAATGATTCTTCAGCCACAACATAATTAACAATTCCCCAACGCTCGGCATAAGCCATGTCAAAGTGACGTCCGGTAAAGATGATCTCCTTGGCACGTGCAGGACCAACTAATCGAACCAATCGTGTCGTGCCGCCAACATCAGGAATGAGACCTAATCGTGTTTCTGGTAATCCCATCTTTGTGTTTTCAGCAGCAATACGAATATCGCAGGCCAACGAGAGTTCCATCGCCAGCCCAAGACAGTAACCATGCAGCAAAGCAATTGTCGGAACTTCTATCCGTTCGAGGCGATTCAGCACCGCTTGGAAGTTATCGGTAATGGCGCGCATCCGTGTTTGCCAATGAGGGCCATATTTATCAGCTAAGCCTAGCAATGAACTAACATCAATACCCGCTGAAAATGCCGTGCCATCGCCCCGAATAATGATGGCGCGTAAGCCAGGGGTACGATTGGCTTCCTGTACGGCCGTATCAAACTGCTCATACAACGCTGTATTCATCGCATTCCGCTTATCCGCACGGTTAAAGACAATTTCAAAGATGGCATCTCGGTGGATGGTACGCACTAATTCACTCATGGGGAACCTCCAAATGGGTCAAGTTATTTTTTGTTTGAATATAGCGTACCAAGAGACGGTCGTTTCTGCCAATGGCGAATTTGTGTAATAGTGGCTAAAAAAATTGATGCCGAATAACGGATAATGAAAAATTGCCAATTATCCGTTATTCGTTATCAATTATCTGTTTATATTTATGTCAACAAGACCCTGTATTTTAAACCGCTTCCTGTATTAAATAGCACAACCTTTTCATCAGGATGAATCCAATTCTGCGCCACAAGGTCTTGTAGAGCCGCAAGCGTCGCTGCCGTTTCTAAAGAAACAAACATGCCTTCACTGCGAGCCAATTGCTTTTGGGCTGCAAACAAACGGCTATCGGGTACAGCAACGGCCGTTCCCTCACTTTCGCGCAAGGCAGACAACATCAATCGGCCTCCAACGGCGACAGGAACTCGTAACCCGCCAGCAAATGTGGCTGCATCTTCCCAGGCGTCCGTTGCTTCGGCGCCTTCATGGAAAGCCTTAATCACTGGCGCACAACCGTCCGACTGTACCGCCACCATACGTGGCCGTTTGGAGCCAATCCAACCGAGCTTTTCCATCTCATCAAACGCTTTCCACATGCCAATGAGCCCAGTCCCACCTCCTGTTGGATAAATCACCACATCAGGCAATTCCCAATTAAAGGCAAGAGCTAATTCATACCCCATTACCTTTTTTCCTTCCAAGCGATACGGCTCTTTCAATGTGGAAACATCGAACCAGCCCCCTTCTTTTGCTCCTTCTGCCGCTTCTCGTCCCG
>JBNKHS010000083.1:0-12732 GCA_050290485.1 Promineifilaceae bacterium (SeqCode)
TCACTCAACAGCAATCCACACTGACTGTGGCGAAATTGAATGATGACCCCTATGAGTTGTAATAAAGTGCGCACCAGTCGCTTGTCCAGTTGTTCATCTAATGGTTCTAAAAATGGACGTAAATAGTCGGCTAATTGTCGCCCTAGCTCATGACTGTTTGCCTCTGATGCTTGTTTTCCTTCTGCGATTTGTGCATACTCTTGGTTCATATAAAGCCTCTTTGGTTTGGTTTTGTTCGCACCTTAACTTTAACCGAGGAGGCTTTTCCTTGTAAACAAAAAGAGGTTCCGCGATGAGGAACCTCTTTTTCAGCTGAGTCAAAATTCGGGATGACTCATGTCTTCGTTTTTACGCGGCAACCACTTCCTTGTCGTTGACTACATCTTTTGCTTGGATTGATTCTTTTTCTTGGATCGTTAAGGTGAAAAAATCAAAATTATTTGTGATATACAAAAGCAATGTGTAGATAAGAAGGGAAACACCTAACATTTCAAATAGCTCTTCGAATGTATAAAAAATACTATACACAAATGTCTTATATCCATATTGGTCTGCATGTTGCCCCCCTAACATTTCAAATCCAATTGCTCCTGTAACAAATATCACGCCTGATAATATTAATAAATTCCTTGTGCGCGAAGGCAATCGACGCAAGAAATTCAAGTACACCAAACCAAGAACGACCAAAGCAAGCCCATAAGGAATGATCCAAGCAAAGAAAAAGACACCTGAAGTATCTAAGGTTTCATGAAGAGATCCACTTAGTCTTTCATGTAATACGGCAATTTCATCAATGGACAAAAACAAAAAAATTGCTGATAATCCTGCCCAAGGCCAATAGGATTGTTTTAATTTTTTATGATGATTGGCGATAATTAAAAATAAAAGAGCGGATACAAGCAGAAGAATAACTGAAAACAGTGTTGGGATATTTTTTTCAGTGTTAAAATTAAACAAGGGAACCAGCCCCTTAACAGATCCATAACCTAAGAAAAATTTAGATATAATTCCAAGGATATTCGCTATTAGCAATAAGAATATGATTGCTAATAAAGTAAGAAAAACGGATTTGGGTGCCAAGTTAATTTTCATAGTCTCCTCCTTAGATGGTGATGGAAGAGCAAACCAGCTATCTGATGGAATACATCAACTTGCTTGAACTTTACGGTTTTGTTGCTTGATTTTTTTGCGGCAAAATTAGCAACAGAGAACACTGTTTATTTAGTTTGACTCTTGGCTCACCACAGAAAATGGTTTGAAGTAGTTTGTTAATTGTCTACAGTAATATGCTTAAATAAAGGTTTCTCTTAAGGTATAGAGTATGAAAAGACACATAATATGGTTATCCTCCTTATTTCTCATTGCTATTGGTTGTACAAATACACCCGCAGCTAGTCCCTTCCCATCAACCTCTCCATCAGCAACAGAACCTTTACCGACAGCCACTAACATCACGGCAAATAGTGAAACACAACTTAAAATTGCGACATGGAACATTGAGCATTTACGTGCCAATGATAATGAAGGGGATGTGCGGAGAACGGAAGAAGATTACGGCCGTTTAGCTAAATATGCGCAACAGTTAGATGCTGATATTATTGCTTTACAAGAAGTAGACGGCACAGCGGCTGCGGCAAGAGTATTCTCTCCTGATGAGTATGACTTCTACTTTTCCAGCAGGCGCAATCCACAGCTAACTGGTTTTGCCGTACGCAACAATTTGGATGTCACCCAAAACCCTGATTTTGTTGAGTTGGGTTTAGATGGAAGCTTGCGTTATGGTACAGACATCTCCCTGAACCAAAATGGAGAAGAGATAAGATTTTTATCCATTCACCTCAAATCTTTCTGCTTTGACAATCCGTTAGACACGAACGACAGTGATTGCCGCAAGCTTAACGAACAGGTTGGGGTTCTCGAAGAGTGGATTGATGCGCGGGCAGAAGAAGGCACACCATTTGTTGTTTTGGGTGATTTTAATCGTCGTTTTGATGCACCACAAGATGATTTTTGGCCAGAAATTGACGACAGCGAGCCAGCAAATGCTGATTTGACGCGTGTCACTGAGGGTAAAAGATCTGAATGTTGGAACGGCCGTTATCCTGAATATATTGACCATATTGTGCTCGATAAGTTGGCGACGGAGTGGCAGGTAGAAGATAGTTTTGCCCAACTATTATTCGCGGCAGAAGATAATCGCTATGAAGATCTATTATCTGATCATTGCCCAATTAGTATTGAGTTGAATATTACTCCTTAACAATGAAACGATTACAGCGTCTCTTGTTATTTGTTATGTTTGGTCTGGTTGTATTCTTAACTGGTCAGCCCACCGCTACTTTGGCGCAGGAGAGTCCAGAACAAGATGAAATGGAACGGCCGTTTACCATCATTGTATATGTGGCCCGGCCTTGGTTCTATGAAGAACCAGAAGGAAACTACACTGGATTTATTGCTGAATTATGGGAAGCAATAGCAGAAGAAACGGGACTTGAGTATGAAATAATTCTAGAGAATACCATACCTGACATTCTCAAAGCATTGGAAGATGGTCGTGCCGATGCCATTATCGCACCCGTAACCATGACAGCAGATCGCGAAGAGACAATGGATTTCACTTACCCAATTGTTGAGACCAGTGGGCAAATTGCTGTTTCTGCAGATACGACCACACGCATTAATTACTTGAAGTTAATTACAACCAGCGGCGTTTTGCGCACAATTGGTATTGCCTTCATTGTATTATTTGTCATGGCAAATCTTCTTTGGCTGGCTGAGTATCGACACGAAGATACGGACTTTAGTCATAAGTACATTCATGGAATCTGGGAAGCGCTTTGGTGGGCAGTCGTCACGGCAACAACGGTTGGCTATGGGGACATTACGCCTAAACGAACTGTGGGACGCCTTCTTGCGCTTTTTTGGATCTTAGGCAGTCTTTTTTTTGTATCTGTATTTGCCGCTCAAATCGTTGCCTCTTTGACTGCCCAACAAATAGCCGCAAGTTCCATTGCGGGGCCAGATGATTTATATGGTATGACTGTAGGATCAATTGGTGGAGCCACGGCAACCTATCTCGATGAAAAAGGGATTGACAACATTGTTTATGCCTATGATGTATTGATGTTTTCTGCACTGGAAAACGGCCGTATTGATGCCATCGTTGGCGAACAAGCCACTCTGGCACATTATGCTGCCACAACTGGCCGTGGTAAGATCAAACTGGTAGGCAGCCCATTCAACCAATCCTATGCTGGCTTTGCCTTATCAGAAGATAGCCCCTATTTAGAACCAATAAATCAAGCCATTCTCACACTGCGCAATAATGGCATTTATAATCAAATACATGAGCAATACTTTGAGCAGATGAACTGAGATAAATAAATTAGCAACAGAAAATGAGTACATTGTTTCATAAGTAATTGCACTTTCTTTGTCATTCCCGCCTACGCGGGTATCCAGATTTTGATGAGTGGATCCCCGTATTCACGGGAATGACAGTTGGGCTGTAAAATTTGAATCATTTATGAAACAGTGTAATGAGTCACGAGACAATAGATGTTTTTTAATAACAACGAAATTACCTTGAAAAAAAGCCCCTTTGTTTTTTTGAAAGCAATTGTGGTTATCCAATTTATTTTTGGCTTATTGCCCATTATGCTCTCCATTTTGCTTAACTTTTCTGAGCAATATAATGCGACCACCTTTGCCCAAACCATTTCTTATAATCTGCTGGTTGTGATCAGCTCAACAACCATTCAGATTTTGATTATTGCTATCTCCTTTCTCATTTGGTACACGCCCACTTATTTAATTACTGCCCAAGAAATCATCCTAAAACGCGGCAACATCTTTCCCGATTTAGAGATCGCCGAGTTAGCTAATGTTGAAAATATTGTCGTCAAGCAACGTTGGTTGGGTAAACGCATGGGATACGGCACGCTGAAGATCAACAATCGATCAGAAATGAAGAACATTTCCGATCCTCATCGTGTTAAAAAGATCATTCTAGATATTGATACGGCCGTTTCCCTTCCCGCCCCCTTTCACACCAACAAATCGACCCAACAACTTATTGTTGAGGGCGAAAATCAACACGTCGAATTTAAGTCGAGCCTATTATGGGATTATCATCAACAAATTCCCAACAAATCACTCTATCTACCTGTCATCAAAAATGTAGCCGCCTTTATGAACACCAAAGGGGGCATTGTGCTTATTGGTGTCGATGATGATGGGGCAATTTTAGGACTTGAACCTGATTTCAATGTGATGAAAAAGAAAAACGAAGATGGATTTGAAAACACCTTCAACCTGGCATTTAATCAGATGCTTGGCGCTGAATTCCGTCAATACGTTGATGTCATCTTTGAATCTATTGAAGAAAAATTGGTTTGTATTGTTATGGTACAACCTGCACAATCTCCTGCATTTTTAACCTATAATGGCAAGGAAACATTCTATATAAAAACAGGGAACAGCAGCCAACCCTTAACTGTCAGTCAGGCAACCAAATACATTCAAACACGCTTTTTATAGTTGATTCAAATATATTTTTTGGGTTTGAATTGCAGCATTTTGCCATGAAAAAGTGGCTGCTTGTTGATAGCCCTTTTGGATTAGGTGTTGGCGAAAATCGCTATCCGAAAGGGCCTTTTGTAACGCATCCACCCAAGCATCCTCATCGTCAACGTCCAAAATCAACCCTGCATCTCCTGCAATCTCAGGCAAAGAGCCACGATTACTAACGACAACGGGGCACCCACAATGCATCGCCTCTAAAGCAGGCAAGCCAAAACCTTCATAATGAGATGGCGTCACTAAAACGCCTGCCCCGTGGTAAAAATGGGTTAGCTCTTCATCAAAAATACTTTCTAAATGGATGACTGAATCTGTCAACTTGTACTCCGCAATCAATTTGAAGATGTCTTCGTAAATCCACCCTTTGCGCCCGATGAGTATCAAAGGTGGTGTGTAGCTATTGGCTATGCGCAATTTCCTGTATGCGTTTATTAAAAAGGGGATATTCTTGCGCGGTTCCAACGTGCCGACGGCGAGTATAAAACCTTGGGGGACATTATATTTTTGCAAGGTTGCCGTAACGGCCGTTTCCTCAACCGCTTGTTCATAGATGGGGTTTGCCGCTAAATGTACAGTCGTCACCTTCTCCGGCGGAACACCTAACCGTTCTATTAAATCTTGCCGTGTGGCATGGCTGTCCGCAGAAATATGATCGGCATGGTCAACCGCCCACTGAATTTGACCTGCATAATAACGCAAACTATCTACTGTCAGAAACTCAGGATAGTAGATAAAGTTTAAATCATGAACCGTAATGATACGGCGCTTGGCGCCAAATTGTGGGGGAATAAAGTCGGGGCTGTGCAAAACATCGAGTCCAAAACGGGACACCTCGCCAGCCAAAGCCCAACGTTCCAGGCGATGATGGCACGGTGTCCACAAATTTTGGCGTGCAAAGTTAGGCGCAGATGGAGAATAAGAACGGCCGTCTTTGCGGCTTTGCAAAATTAGATACTCATTTTCACGATCCAATTCCGCCAAAGCAGGCAACAAATGCAGCACATATTGGCTGATTCCCCCCATTTGATAATAAGGCAGCCGAGCATCAATTCCTATCCGCGCCATGCACTACCTCAACTCATTTAAAAGAGCATCCGCTCGCACCCAATAAATTGACCAATTCGCTATTTCATCGGGGTTAGGATCTTTGCCTGCTGCGTAAAACAAAAATTTTCCATCTGGGGTCATATATGGATTGCCACGACCATCTGTATTGATTGCTTTCGGCAGCAACTGCGCTTCTCCCCAAGTATCCCCATCCTGCAAAAAACTGACGTACAAATCGGGAACAGCCTCAAACAGAAGAAAGCTTTCATCAGGAGCAACATAAGGCGTACAACAAGGTTTACCGGGCAAATTAATCGTGGGCGGCAATTTAACCACTTCTGCAAATCCATCACTAACATTTTTTGCAGAATAAATGCTAATTTCGGAATAATCGACATTACCCGCATGAAAATACAGTGTGCCATCTTTTGTAAGCGTTGGATGGGAAACTAAATTTTGACGCATGTTAGGTATGTCTACGAACTCTGGCGGTGACCAACCTCCATCTACCTTTTTGCAACGCCAAATATGCCAACTGCTGGCTACTCCCTCTATGGCAACAGGGCGCGTAGAGCTAAAGTAAACAAACTCACCATCTGGAGAAAAACTCGTGCCATGTTCAAAATATTCCGAATTAAAAAAGGCAACCTCTGGTTCAGTCCACGCCCCATTTATCTGCCGAATAAGATACACATCAAATTGTTGAAAATATTTATCCGAAACCGTGTAATAATATTCACGCAAATCAGGAGAAAAAATACCACTATGCAGTAACATATCCTGTGGCACAAGTTCTGGTTTAAAAATGACCGGTTCCTCGTTGGGAACTGACGTCTGTAGAAACATCTTATTGAGTGCTAAGTCCATTTTGTATAATGCCTCACTAATCTTCGGGAGGAAATAATTCAAGGACAGTAAAATCTACCCAAAAAAGCCCTGTTGTATTGGGCACAGCTTCTAAAATTGCATCGCCAATATCTCCAGGCGGGTTCTCCAATTCGCCCCACCATGGTTTATCAGAATCATACCCATATTGGAATCCAACTGGTGCCGGCGCAAATGTTTCACCCCAAACAGCAAATTCAGCAACCATCTCGTCTAAAGAGGCAACCCCTTGACTATCATCGACAAACACAAGTCCATCACGAACGGTTGGTGGCATATATTCTGGCAGCCAATGCTTCAAGAATACCTTATAATTAGGGTCGTATTCACGAACGGCCGTAACCCAAGCTTGCGCCTCTTCATCTGTTACTGGACGCCCAGTGGGATCACCTGAAGAACCCAGCCACTCTACATCGACACCAACACCGATGATACTGGGGTGATTCCCATAACGATCAAGCATGATTCGGATAAGTTCTTCAACAGAAGCATCTCCCGGTTCAACTTGCAGCCAAATTTGTCCACCCATTTCATCAAACAGGGTCAGGAGCTCTTCATTTTTATCTTCCGAAGTGAAATAAATATTTTTTTCTTCCGTTTCACCGGGAAAGTTCAGGACAGTTGCTGACGCCCCACTTTTAACACCTACGATCCAAATGGCTTGGGGTACGGCACCCTCAAAATTTGCTGACATATCGGACCCAACAGAGGCCCAATAGGCTGGTCCGGGATCGTACCAAGGGCCATATGAAGAGTAGCGGAAGCCCGCGCCTAACTCGGGTTCAGGAACGGCCGTTGGATCCGGCGTTGCTGTGGCGGATTCTACTGTTGGTGTTGGCTCCACGTCAGCTTCTTGATTACAAGCTACAAACAAAAACAAGAACACAAAGATCAAAACAAAATAACGAACAATTGACATCTTTTTTCAGGCATGGAAAACATTATTGAGGAAATATTTTCTCGCCCCTCCTTTTTTATGTGAAAACGCAAAAGTTCTTTAAAACTCACAAAAGGTAATTGCTACGTTTTCACTCAGTAATTCACAATTTTTACTTGCTTTATTTCAAAATAGTCTTGTGAATTACATAGTTGAGCAAAATAAACTACAATCCAGCCCAACAATTTAAATAATCATCACTTATTATTATCCGTCAATTTTTATGAAGTTCCAAACCGTCTGCTCTCTAAGTGGAGAACGAAAAGTAGCTTAAATTATAACAAGCAGGAATCTTTTTCGTTCTCCTATAAGTAAATTTCGAAATGACATTACTTTTAAACTTCTTTCCGGAATTTACTTAAAAGCAAAGCAAAAACAGGTATTTTGTACCTAGCAGCACATTTCTACTTGCCAATATGCAAAAGCTCGTTTAAATTATGGTTGTGCGGGGTAGGTGAAAGATAAATATCATGAAAAGTAATCCAATCCATTTGCTTCTAATTGAAGATGAAACGGCCGTTGTCGAGCATTTTCGCGAATTACTAGATATCAGTACCAACCATTACGAAACGGCCGAAGTAAAAATCTGGCATGCCGACTCCCTAACCGCCTCCCTCACCTATCTCAACTCACGTCAATTTGACGTTATCCTCCTCGATCTCTCCCTGCCAGACAGCGACGGCTTAACCGCTTTTGGGCAAGTCAAAAAGCTTGCACCTACAACTCCCGTGATCACTTTAAGCAGGCAAAGCCCCCCTCAAGAAAGCATTCAAGTAATTCAGCTTGGTGCCCAAGATCATCTCTTAAAAAATGTGATCACCCCAGATGCTCTCTTACGAGCCATCCTGTATGCCATCGAACGCGAATATTTGGTAACCGATTACACCCGAACAACCCTCGATTTAAGCCAAAAAGCGGCCGAATTAGAAAATCGCAATCTTGCCCTAGACGAATTTGGACACACAATGGCCCATCAAATACAAGGGCTGCTGGGACAAATGGTGGGTTACGCCAGTTTGCTAGAAGTTCAATTTAGCAATAGTGAAGATCCAACAGTAGTCCAGGCGATGTCGCGCATCGTCGAAAGTGGTCACAAAATGAATAACGTGATCACAGAACTATTGCTCTTAGCTAGTTTGCGTTCGGGTGACATAGAAACTTACCCGCTCAACATGCGACACATCGTTAACGAGGCTCTCAAAAGATTGCGTTATCAAATCCTAGAAACCAAAGCAAATATCATTGTTCCCGATGAATGGCCAGCAGCAATTGGTCATGCCTCTTGGATTGAAGAAGCGTGGCTCAACTACATCAGTAATGGCTTAAAGTATGGTGGTGATGAGCCTACCATTGAGTTGGGTTCAGATGTTTTAGAAGATGGAATGCTCCGTTTCTGGGTAAAAGATGATGGAGAAGGGCTGTCAGAGCTCGACCAAAAAAGATTATTTAGGCCACATACGCGTTTACGTCCCAAACGTGTTCGTGGTGAAGGGCTTGGGCTGTCCATTGTCAATCGGATTGTAAAGAAATGTGGGGGAGATGTGGGTGTTGAGAGCGACTTAGGATATGGCAGCACATTTTGGTTTACGCTACCCGCCATGCGCTCGGAAAGCTCCTCATAACCTTTTAGAATTTTCTATCTTATTGCATTTATTTAAATTTCTGCTGTGTCATTCCCGCACGGGAGGGAATTCACTAAGTGTGCTCATCAAATGGATTCCCGTAAAAACGGGAATGACAGTTACCATGTTAAGTGTTCGTCTTTTATGTAACAATTCCCTTAATAGGCCCCTAATTCAATAAGTCGTTCATCACTAATGCCAAAATGATGGGCAAATTCGTGAATAATTGTATGGCGCACTTGTTTTCGAATTTTGTCTAGATCGTATTGGCCCACACGCTCTATCGGTCCTTGATATAGGGTAATCGTGTCGGGGGCAATATTGCCATATCCTGCTCCACGTCGTGTTAAGGGAACGCCAGAATACAACCCCAATAATGTATGGCCTCGCGCTACCCCTACCCGTAGTAAAGTAGTTGGGGATGGCCAACTTTCTACCAAAACCTCTATATTCTGCATATTCTCCAAAATAAGTGGTGGTAAATTATCAAGCGCTTCAGCCACTATTTCTTGAAAAAATTGTTCTGTTAATTGCATTTGCACAGTGTATGAAGGCAAGATTTATTTTGTGTTAGATCATACTCTCAAGGCTTATTTTGCAATGAAGTCCAAAGGCGTATAAAATCTATGCAAGCGCTTGCGGTCAGCGAGTTTTTGTTTTTTAATTTTTTCGTTATACTGGCAACGCTTTATATAGATTTTGGGGAACTCCCTATGCAAAGGCAACTGATCTTATGACTTTGATGGAACAATTAGAAGAGATTTGTACAAACTTTAACGGCCGTATTGGGCTTTGCGCACAAAATCTACAAACCAACGAGTTAATTGCGATCAACAGCGACACCATCTTCCCTACTGCTAGTGTCATTAAACTGCCCGTGCTGATCACCATGATGCAGCAAATTGAAAGTGGCCAATACAGTTTGGATGATCCCATTATGCGGCGACACGCCGACCAAATTGGAGGAAGTGGCATCTTGCAAAACCTCTCACCCGGTTTGGTCATGCCCATTCGGGATTGGGCCTTTCTCATGATGAATATTAGCGACAACTTGGCGACTAATGTTTTGATTGATCATGTTGGATTGAGTGAGGTGCAAAACTGGCTACGCGAAAACAACTATCCCAATGTCCAAATCCATCGCAAGATTAATTTTGATGCCCTGGCCAAAAATCAAAAAGATTTAGGCACAGCCACGCCAGCAGGATTAACTCGGATGATAACGGCCGTTTTCCGACGTGAGCTTGTTTCGGCAAGTGCTTGTGATGAAATGATGCGTACCATGGATAAAGTTGGTTCTGAGCGCATCGGTCGCTATCTGCCCTTCAATCCCTTTGGTGAACTAGAAGAAGAAAACAACAAACTCCATCTTGCGGGGAAAACTGGCTCATTACGTGGTGTGCGCGCACAAACGGCCGTTGTCTGGCGCGGTGCATGGCAAGAACAACATGGCTTCAGTATCACCGTCATGACTGATGGCAATCCCGAACCAGAAACCTGGAGCCCCGATGCCCCAGGAACATTAGTCATTGGCCGCGTTGCCCGCGCAATTTATGATGAGGTATTCTCTGAAAAATGATTTTTAAACGCGACAATAACGAGGTGTCTTTAACATGAAGAATCGCAAACTACAGCGCAGTCGCCAAATCTGCATCTTATTTGGCATCCTCTCCCTATTTCTCCTTTTAACCGCCTGTAGTTCAGCCACCAATAGACGTGACCGCAGCGCAGCTTCTGCTGAAGAACCGACCCCGATTCCCACAGCAGTCATTCCCACCAATCCAACCTACACCGTGGAACGTGGTCTTGTGGAATACACGGCCGATTTTAACGGCCGTATCGCCCCTGTCATTGAAGTTCCTATTGTGTTTCAAGTATCTGGTCAAGTAAGTGATGTCTTTGCCGATCGCAACGATACGATCATTGAAGGGGATGAATTAGCGCGATTAGACACCACCTTACTCGAAAACGAACTCAATCTGGCCATTCTCGCTTTAGATGTTGCCCAAAGCAAGCTTTCTGTCGAAGAAAACGAAAAAGCAAACGATTTAAAACTGGCGCAGCTCGAACTGGATTTAGCCCAGCTCGACTTGGATTACGCGATTGCAGTTGCCGGAAACAACCCCACAGCAGAACAGCAATACGACATCGATTCTTATACAATTTTGCGCGATATTGCCCAATTGGCGGTTGACGAGTTAGACACGTTGGTCGATCCGCAGCTCAAAGCAGATGTAGAAGAAGCAGAGCTGCGTGTTCTGGAGCTCGAAAAATCAATTGAGGAAGCTATCCTTATTGCCCCCGCTGACGGTCAACTGGTCTCCTTCAACGTTGAGGAACGAGATTCTGTCTTTGAAGGGGAATCTGTAGGCACAATTGCCAATCTTAAACTCCTCGACATTAGTGCTAATTTGCAGCCCAGCCAAATGGCCGAATTGGCTGAAGGGCTGCCCGTCGAAATTTCCTTCTCAGGCCGACCCGGGGAAACATTTCCTGGAGAAATCCGCCTTATGCCCTACCCTTATGGCAGTAATGGCAGTGCCAACGCTGAACCAACAGACGAATCAGTACGGATTAGTTTTGATGATCCTGGAGTGGTCAATGGATTGTCCTTGGGAGATCGCATGAGTATCTCGGTTTTGATTGAAGAGCGCCCAGATACGTTGTGGCTGCCTCCTGCCGCTATTCGCGAATTTAACGGCCGTACTTTTGTTGTGATCCAAGAAGGGCAAGGACAAAGCCGCGTCGATATTGAATTGGGCATTGAAGGCACGGATCGAGTTGAAGTTTTAAGTGGTCTTGAAGAAGGCCAAATTGTCATTGGACAATAACAGGGGCGTCATGTCATTTTTATTTCGCATACGCGCCATTTTCCTCATTACCATCAAACGATTGTGGGCGCAAAAAGGGCTCACCTTCGTCACCCTCATCGGCTTAACGATTGCCGTTGCCCTGATCACAACGGTCCCTCTCTACGCGGATGCAGTAAATTTTCGCATGCTGCAAGAACGATTGGGTGAACAATCCGAAAGGCGCAATCGACCGCCGTTTGCCTACTTGTACAACTACATTGGGGCCTGGTATGAGCCCGTCCAATGGGAGGAAATGCTCCCTGTTGATGAATATCTACGAGGGGCAGGCATTCGTACCATTGGCCTCCCCAATGAAGAAGTGATTCGTCACATTGAAACCAACACTTATCGCATTTTTCCGACAGATACAGAGGAGTATGAGGAAGATAATGCACTCGGTATCGTTAACTTTGGGACGACCACCAATATTGAAAATAACGTTGAATTCGTAAACGGCCGTTTTCCCCAAGAAACCAATAACGGCACGCTTGAAGTGATGGTCACCGAAGAAGTTGCCAATATCGTTGGCCTACAAGTTGGCGATAAATTAAATGCGTATAACTTCCGCGAATCAAGCTCCAACTTCCGCGAGTTTCCCATCGAAATTGTCGGCGTGTGGCGTCCTATTGACGACGATGATCTTTTTTGGTTTTTCCGTCCCAGCGTGTTTAATGACATTTTCATTACCCATGAAGACGCGTTTGTCAATTTCCTTGCCCCCAACTTAGAAGACGAAGTGTATTTGGCAACCTGGTACGTTGTCATGGATGGCAGTCGCGTTGATACCGAAGATGTTGATACCCTCGTT